>NZ_JBGLYU010000032.1:0-70984 GCF_047304235.1 Variovorax sp. Varisp36 | reverse complement strand
GTTTTTTAAGACCAGTCAAACTTTTTGAAGACTTTCTTTGCCGACTCGCAAGCAGAACCCCTGGGAGGACTGCTTGCTCATAACACCCGAAGGCGTTGTCAGCGCAGCCTTCGATTATGCATCGTTTTTGCCAGCATCGTCAACCTTCGAGGATTTTTTCGCTCGGCCTTCAAAGAAGCCTTCCGAAAGTCATCGAGGGCTTCCTCCCCTTCAGGTGAACGAGTCCACCTCTCTCCATACAGACAAGAAAAAAGCCGCTCAAGAGCGGCTTTCGTATTCAGCAGGTTGCTGCTTAGTAATAGCGCGAGCTGTTCATGCGGCGCATCGCTTCATACAGCGTGGGCATGCGCACTTGCTGAGAGCGGGCGCTGGTGCGGGCCAGTGCGTCAATCTTGGCAGCTTCGGCGGCGGGCACTGTGCCTTCCGATTGCTGGCGCCACATCGCAGCCTGCAGCTCTTGCATGATGCGCGGGTCGTTCTGGGCAGTTTCCAGGAAGCGGGCGTCGGCACGGGCAGCGGCGCGGCGTTCGGCGGCAGCGCGCCAGGCACCAGCGATGCTGCTCTGGCGCACCGAGCCTGCGAACAGCGCGAACAAGGCAATGGCAGTGAGGCAGAACACGGCCCAGACAGCGAGCAGGCCGCCTTCGTTCCAATTGGAAACGAGGGAGTCGGTCACCACCAGCACCGCCGCCGCGATGGCGACGATCAGCAGCGCGACGAGCGGGCGGGCGCCGTTGACGCCGGCGCGGGCGGCCTGGATCTGGCCGAACATGACTTCGGCGCGACGCACGCCGGGGTGGACAGTAGGTTGGTCAACGTGAACGAAGCTGGTCATGATGCATCCCTCCTGGGACAGTGTGGTAATCAGTGGTGGCGAACAAGGCCGATGCAGTGATATTAGGGCTTACCCTAGTGTGCATCAACTTTATCTTTCTGATGTTTATCATTCACAGGATTGATGGATGTCAACTTTCGCACGCTCGACCTCAACCTGCTTCGCGTCTTCGACGAGGTGATGGCGGAGCGCAACCTCACGCGCGCCGCCCGCAACCTCTCGATCACGCAACCGGCGGTGAGCAACGCACTGAGGCGCCTGCGCGAAGTGCTGGGAGACGAGCTAGTGCGCCGCTCCGGCGCCGGCGTCGAACCCACGCCGCGCGCGCTGGCGCTGTGGCCGACAGTGCGCGACGCTTTGCGCCAGCTGCAGCACACGCTGGCTCCCGGCGAGTTCGATGCAGGGGTTGCCGACACCACCTTCCTATTAGCGATGGCCGATGCCACCGCGGCCGAACTGGTCCCCGGACTGGTACAGATCGCCGAAAAGGAGGCGCCTGCCATCTCGCTGCGCGTGCTCCCGCTGACCACGCGCGACCCCCGCCGCATGCTGGAACTGGAAGAGGTGGATGTGGCCGTCGGCTATTTCCCGGCAGTGATCGCGAGCCTCGCGGCGCGCGGGCAGTCCGGCGTGGGGGTCGCGTTTGAAACCCAGCGGCTCTACCTGGGCCAGTATGTATGCGTGATGCGGCGCGGGCACCCCCTGGCCAATGCGCCCCTTACGCTCGACGACTATTGCGCGGCGCGGCACCTGCTGGTGAGTTTTTCGGGGCGGCCATACGGCTTCATCGACCAGACGCTGGGCGCCCTGGGCCGTGAGCGGCGCATCGTGGTGACGGTGAACCAGTTCTTCACGGCGGGACGGGTGGTCGCCAACTCTGACCTGCTGACAGTGCTGCCGCGCCACTTCGTGACCGTGACCGGCATCGACGACCAGTTGGTGCTGCGCGACCTGCCCTTCGACCAGCCGCCGGTGCATGTGGATGCCATCTGGCACCGGCGCGCCCAGCACGGGCATGCGCACGAATGGCTGCGAACGGCGTTGTTGCGCTCGGCAGCCGCGGCTTTCGCCGGGTCGGTCCTTGGGCAGAAGGTGCCCGGCTGACCGGAGAGATCAGCGAACGACGCTGAGCCAGGCCGAGGCGGCGGCGCGCAGTTCCTGCGCGTGGTGGGCTCCACGGCCGGCGCGCATGTCGGCGCTTTCCATCAGCGCGGCGGCATGGCTGGCCGGGGCGTTGGCAGCGGTGGAACGGAAGAAACGGGCCACTTGGGCAATGAGGCTGAACATGACGGTGCGCGGCTCGTGGCGGCGCTGGAGTGGTTGATGGTTCAAGAATAAGGGTTATCCCTAGTAATTCAAGCCAAGCCTTATGCGCTTCATGCATGGGGCAATTCACCTAGACTGCCCCGACGATGAAGCTTCAACTGCTCTCCGACCTGCACCTGGAGTCCCATCCCCGCTTCCATGCCGAGCCCGTGCCGGGTGCCGACATGCTGATCCTTGCGGGCGACATCGGCTCCTACCAGCAGGGCTCCCGCCTGACCGATGCCGACTTCGGCCTGGGCCGATTTTCGCCCCGCAACGGCTGGCCGGTGCCGGTGGTCTATGTGCCAGGCAACCATGAATACGACAACCTCGATTTCGACGAGACCCACGGCCGCCTGCGCGCACTCTGCGAGGAGCTCGACATCCTCTGGCTGGAGCGCGAAACGCGGGTGATCGACGGCATCCGCTTTGTCGGCACGACGCTGTGGGCTGATTTCGACGCGCTGGCCGAACCCGCCGACAGCCTGGCCGAGGCGCTCAAGAAACGCGGCAAGGCGATGCGCGCGGCCGATTTCTACCTTGAAAAAGCGGCCACCATGCGTAACGGCGAACTCTTCCTCGCCCCCCAGCTGCGGGACCAGGCGCTGGCCTGCCAGGCCTGGCTCACCGAGGCGCTGGCCGAGCCTTTCGACGGCACCACGGTGGCCATCACCCACTTCGCACCCAGTCTCGAGAGCGGCGACCCGCGCTACGGCCTGACGCCCGGCACGGCCGGTTTCTGCAATGCGCTGGACGAACTGCTGCCCCACGCCAAGCTGTGGCTGCACGGTCATCTGCATTGCCCTTCCGACTATGTGAAGAATGGTTGCCGCGTGGTAGCCAATCCGCTGGGCTACGCGCGAAATGGCGAGCAGGAGGGCTTCAGACCCCACCTGCTGATCGACGTGCGCTGAAAAGAACATCGGCACGCGCTGTAACACGGTAACGGCCGGCAACGTACGCGCCACTGCCGCTGTGTAGACTGATCCGAGCCCATCTCACCGATGGAGGAGAGCGCCATGACGCAACAGCAAGAACAACGACGCACTTTCCTGAAACAGACCGCGGGCGCCGCCGCTGCCACCGGCCTGCTGGGTGTCTGGCCCCGGGCTTTCGCCCAGGGTCCGGGCGAAGGCGCGGGCAAGGCCATGGGTCAGTTGTCGATGGCCGAGATGTCACGCCGCCTCGCCGCCGGCTCCCTCAGCAGCAGCCAACTGGTGGAGGAAGCGCTGGCCGCCATCCAGAACCCGGCCGGCGAAGGCGCTCGAACCTTCATACGCGTGCACGCCGACTCGGCCCGCGCCGCTGCGGCGCAGCTCGACACCGAACGCAAGAACGGCCGCGCGGCCGCTTCGCCGATCGCCGGCATCCCGATCTCGCTCAAGGACCTGTTCGACGAAACCGGCATCACCACGCTCGGCGGCTCGACAGTGCTGGCCGGCCAGCCGCCGGCCGCGCGCGATGCCCTCGTGGTCGAGCGGCTGCGGCGCGCCGGCGCGATCATCATCGGGCGCACCAATACAGTCGAGTTCGCCTACACCGGCCTCGGCATCAACCCGAACTACGGCACACCGAAGAACGTCTACGACCGCGCGACCGGCCGCATCCCGGGCGGCTCGACTTCGGGCGGCGCGATCTCGGTGGCCGACGGCATGGCAGCCGGCGCCATCGGCACCGACACGGGCGGCTCGCTGCGCATTCCGGCCGCCCTCAACGGGCTCGTGGGCTTCAAGCCGACACAGCGGCGCATTCCGCTGGACGGCGTGATGCCGTTGTCGACCTCCTTCGACTCGGCCGGACCGATGGCCTGGACGGTGGAAGATTGCGCCCTGCTCGACTCCGTGCTGGCCGCCGAACTGCCGCGCCCACTGCGCGTGCTGCCGCTGCGCGGCCTGCGTTTCGCGGTGCCCAAGACCTTTTTCCAGGACGACCTGTCGCCGCCCGTGGCCGCGGCCTTCGCGTCGGCGCTGGCCAAGCTCTCGGCCGCCGGCGCCACGGTCACCGAACTGCCCATGGCCGAGTTCGCGAAGGCGCCGACCATCAACCCGCGCGGCATGATCACCGCCGCCGAGGCCTTCGCCTGGCACCGCGATTTCATCAAGAGCGCCGCCGCAAAGTACGACCCGCGCGTGCTCGCCCGCATCAAGACAGGCGAAACCATCACCGCGCCCGACTACCTGCAGCTGCAGGCGCTGCGCCGCCAGTTCATCCGCTCGATCAACACGGCGGCCGCCGGCTACGACGCCATGCTGATGCCCACCACGCCCGACATCGCACCACCGATCGCCGACGTGCTGAAGGACGACGACACCTACTACCGTATCAATGCCCGCATGCTGCGCAACCCCTCCGTGGTGAATCTGTTCGACGGCTGCGCGCTCTCGGTACCTTGCCACGACGTCGGCACGGCGCCGGTCGGGCTGATGGTGGCCGGCATCGGCAACACCGACCACCGGCTGCTCGCGGTCGGCGCGGCGGTGGAAGCCGTGGTGACGCCGCGGCGCGCTCTCAGCAGCTGATACGGCACCCGCCTGCGCGACGGCCTCTTCGCGAGTCCTGGCAGGCGCAGCGGATGCCGACGAATCGGCGAAACAGCCCCTGCCCGCTCAGGCGCCGCGGCCCTTGGACACCAGGCGAATGCCGGGCATCAGCTCGGCCGCCAGCTCCGGCCGCTCCAGCGCGTAGTCGAGGTTCATGCGCGCGATCTCGACGTGCTCTTCGCCCAGCGCCTGCGCCCGCGAGCCCTGGCCGCGCTCGATGGCCTGCACCATCGCGTGGTGCGTGCGGTGCGCCTGACGCATCCACTGCTGGCCCTCTTCCATGGACGACTGCATTGGCAGCATGGCGCTCGGCGCGGCGAAAGGCTGGCCGCCCAGCATGTCCATCACGCGCTTGAGCGCGAGGTTGCCGCATCCGTCGACGATCAGCTTGTGGAAGCGGTCGTTCATCTCGACGTAGGCCGCGTAGTCGTCGATCTCCATGCTGGGCTTGTTCACCGCGCGGTCGCCGGCTTCCAGGCAATCCTTCAGGTCGCGCAGCAGCTGGCGCGGGGCACCGTCCTCGGCCAGCAGGCGCGCCGCGAAGCCTTCGATCACGCCGCGCACGCGAATGGCGTCGGCCACTTCCTGCGAGGTGAAGCGCCGCATCTGGTAGCCGCCCGAGGGCGACTGCTCGATCAGCCCTTCGTGCTCCAGGCTGGCCAGTGCCAGCCGCACTGGGGTGCGCGAGGCTTCGAGCTTCTCGGCCAGCGGGATCTCGGCCAGCCGCTCTCCGGGCCCGAATTCGCCCTTGAGGATCATGTCGCGCAGTTGCACGAGCACGCGGGATTGTTGGGAGTCCATCGACGAATTCTAGGAGACACGCCCGCCATTGCACGCAGCATATTTATCCTGGCTCGGATGTTGCATGCATAGACCAGAGGTGAGTGTCAAAAACCGACGATATGCTCAGCATTTACCCTGATTTTTACCTTTGCAAACCCCAGATTGGGGCTGAATCGCAGATGAAAGTTTGACCAGGATCGAGGATCACCAAGACAATGCATACAGTTGCATGCAATGAATGCAAGCCTCTTTCCACAGTCCCCACGATGGAGCCCGCACGATGATCAGCGCAGAGCAGAACGTTTTTCTCACCCGCGTCGGACCCGGCGCCCCCGCCGGCAAGCTGCTGCGCCGCTACTGGCAGCCGGTGGCCCTGGCCGACGAACTGGCGGGCCCGCGCCCCGTCAAGCCGGTGAAGCTCATGGGGCAGGACTTCGTCCTGTTCCGTGACGAGAACGGCCAGCTCGGCATGCTCGACCGCGACTGCCCGCACCGCGGCGCCGACCTCGCCTTCGGCCGCCTCGAGAACGGCGGCCTGCGCTGCGCCTTCCACGGCTGGCTGTTCGACGCGAAGGGCAACTGCCTCGAGACCCCGGCCGAGCCCGCCACCAGCAAGCTGTGCAGCCGCATCAAGCAGTCGGCCTATCCGGTGGTCGAGAAGAGCGGCGTGGTCTTCGCCTACATAGGCGAGGGTGAGCCCCCCGCCTTTCCCGAGTTCGACTGCTTCGTCGCGCCCGACAGCCACACCTTCGCCTTCAAGGGCCTGTTCGAGTGCAACTGGCTGCAGGCGCTCGAAGTGGGCATCGACCCGGCACACGCCTCGTACCTGCACCGCTTCTTCGAGGACGAGGACACCTCCGGGAGCTACGGCAAGCAGTTCCGCAGCGCCTCGGCCGACTCCGACATGCCCATCACCAAGGTGCTGCGCGAGTACGACCGGCCCGACATCAGCGTCGAGCCCACCGACTACGGCTTGCGCCTCAAGGCTCTGCGCAAGCTCTCCGAAGACACCACCCACGTGCGCGTGACCAACGTGGTGTTCCCGCAGGCCTTCGTGATCCCGATGAGCGCCGAGATGACCATCTCGCAATGGCACGTGCCCGTGGACGACACGCACTGCTACTGGTACGCCATCTTCACCAGCTTCACCGGCCCGGTCGACAAGCAGCAGATGCGCGACCAGCGCCTGAAGCTCTACGAGCTGCCCGACTACACCTCGCGCAAGAACAAGCGCAACAACTACGGCTACAGCATCGACGAGCAGCTCACCGAAACCTACACCGGCATGGGCGACGACATCAACGTGCACGACCAGTGGGCGGTGGAGTCGCAAGGCGCCATCCAGGACCGCACGCGCGAGCACCTGGGCAGCACCGACAAGGGCATCATTGCCTACCGCCGCGTGCTGGTGAAGGCCATCGAGGCCACGCTGGCCGGCGAGAGCGCGCCGATGCTCATCGACGCGGCACAGGCCAGCGCGATGACCGGGCCGCCCTCCATCGACGGCATCGGCCGCAACGTCAGCGACGAAGCCGCCACCGAGGCCTACTGGCAGGACGCCGACCGCGCGCGCCGCCTGAAGTCCGACTGGGCCTCCGCACGGCTCGCTGCCTGAGCACGCGCCATGACCAGCCACACATTCGTCGACCGCTTCGGTCTCTGGTCCGACGACCAGCACGCGCAAGCCAGGGAACTGGTGCGCCGCATCGACAGCGGCGAGGTCGACCTCGTCCGCTTCGCCTGGCCCGACCAGCACGGCATCCTGCGCGGCAAGACGCTCGTTGCCGCCGAGGCGCGCTCGGCGCTATGGGAAGGCGTGAACCTCACCTCCACGCTGCTGGCCAAGGACACCTCGCACAAGACCGTGTTTCCGGTGTTCACGCAAGGCGGCGGCTTCGCCATCGAAGGCCTGCAGGGCGGCGCGGACTTCACCATCGTGGCCGACCCCGCCACCTTCAAGATCCTGCCGTGGTCGCCGCGCACCGGCTGGGTGATGTGCGACGCCTACATGGCCGACGGCACGCCCTGCCCCTTCGCGACGCGGCAGATCCTGCAGCGCGCGGTGCGCCAGCTCGACACGCTGGGGCTCGATTTCATCGCCGGCCTCGAGGTCGAGTTCCACGTCTTCAAGCTGGACGACGCACGCATGGGCCTGGCCGATTCGGGCCAGCCGGGCGAGCCGCCGCGCGTGTCGCTGCTGTCGCACGGGCACCAGTACCTCACCGAGCTGCGCTACGACCGCGTCGACACGCTGATGGAGCTGCTGCGCTCGAACCTCATCGCGCTCGGCCTGCCGCTGCGTTCGCTCGAGATCGAGTTCGGCCCGAGCCAGTTCGAGTTGACCTTCGGCCCCACCGCCGGCGTGATGCCCGCCGACACCATGGTGCTGCTGCGCAGCGCCATCAAGCAGATCTGCCAGCGCGCCGGCCTGCATGCCACCTTCATGTGCCGCCCGAAGATCCCGAACGTGATGTCCAGCGGCTGGCACCTGCACCAGTCGCTGCGCCGCAAGAGCGACGGTGTGAACGCGTTCATGCCGCAGGCCGAGGGCCAGACCCTGAGCGAAATCGGCATGCACTACCTCGGGGGCCTGAAGGCGCACGCCTGCGGCGCGGCGGCGCTGGCGTGCCCCACCATCAACGGCTACCGGCGCTACCGCCCCTTCTCGCTCGCGCCCGACCGTGCGATCTGGGCACGCGACAACCGCGGCGCGATGCTTCGCGTGCTCGGCGGCGTGGGGCAGAACGCCTCGCGCATCGAGAACCGCGTGGGCGAGCCGACGGCCAATCCGTACCTGTACCTTGCGTCGCAGCTGTTCTCGGGCCTGGACGGCATCCACCACAAGACCGACCCCGGCCCTTCGGCCGACGCGCCTTACGAAACGCCGGCCGAACAACTGCCGCGCTCGTTGGGCGAGGCGCTGGCCTGCCTGCGCCGCGACGAAATGCTCAACGCGCAGATGGGCAAGACCTTCGTCGACTACCTCTGCCACATCAAGGAAGCGGAGATCGCCCGCTTCAACCTCGAGGTCTCGGAATGGGAGCACCGAGAGTATTTCGACATGTTCTAGCCCCGAGACCCATGCCCACGATCCACTACATCCTCAAGGACGGCGCCACGCGCGCGGTCGACGCCAAGGTCGGCGCCAGCGTGATGGAGACCGCCATTCGCGGCAACGTGCGCGGCATCGACGCCGAGTGCGGCGGCTGCTGCTCCTGCGCCACCTGCCACGTCTACGTGGACGACGCCTTCATCGACCTGCTGCCGCCGCCCGACGACATGGAGAGCGCGCTGCTCGACGCCGTCGCCTCCGAGCGCAAGCCTGGCTCGCGCCTGAGCTGCCAGCTCAACATCACCACGGCCTTCGATGGCCTCACGGTGCGCGTGCCCGATACCCAGATCTGAAGCGCGGCTCGGGCATCATCGCCCGCTTTGCACATCCGGTTACACGACAGCGGCGCCCGAGCGGCCGCATCCATTCCACCTGAAAGGCGTTTTCCAATGACGATGACCAAGAGAACCATCCTCTCGACCCTGCTGCTGGCCGGCCTCGGCCTGCTGGGTGCCGCGGCGCAGGCCGCCGACGAGCCGCTGCGCATCGGCCTCATTGCCACCTACTCCGGCCCCTACGCCGACTACGGCCGCCAGTTCGACGCCGGCATCGCGCTCTACCTGAAGGAGCATGGCGGCAAGGTCGGTGGCCGCACGGTCGAGATCATCAAGAAAGACACCGCCGGCCCCGCGCCCGACGCCGCCAAGCGCATCGCGCAGGAGCTGATCGTGCGCGACAAGGCGAGCATCCTTACCGGCCTGGACTTCAGCCCCAACGCATACGCCGTGGGCGCCATCGCCACGCAGGCCAAGATCCCGACCATCGTGATGAACGCCGCCTCCTCGGCCATCACCACCAGTTCGCCCTACGTGGCGCGCCTGTCGTTCACCGTGCAGCAGGTCACCGACCCGATGGCGCGCTACATGCTCAAGGAAGGCATCAAGGACGCGTACACGGTCGTGGCCGACTACGCCTCGGGCGTCGATGCGGAAACCGCCTTCAAGAAGACCTTCACCGCCGGCGGCGGCAAGGTCTCGGGCGAAGTGCGCACGCCGATGAACAACCCCGACTTCTCGGCCTACGTGCAGCGCATCAAGGATGCCAAGCCCCAGGCCGTGTTCTTCTTCTTTCCCTCGGGCGTGATGCCGCCGGCCTTCCTGAAGGTGTGGAAGGAGCGCGGCATGGAACAGGCCGGCATCAAGCTCTACGCCACCGGCGAGGCCACCGACGACAGCTACCTCGATGCCACCGGCGACGTGGCGCTGGGCCTGGTCACCAGCCACCACTACTCCTTCGCGCACCCCTCGGCCAAGAACCAGAAGTTCGTGAAGGACTTCGCCGCCGACAACGGCACCAAGCTGCGCCCGAGCTACTTTGCCGTGACCGCCTACGACGCGATGGCCGCCATCGACCTGGCGCTCGCCAAGACCAAGGGCGATACCGCCGGCGACAAGTTCATGGACGCGCTCAAGGGCCTGAGCTTCGAGAGCCCGCGCGGCCCGATCGAGATCGATGCGGCCACGCGCGACATCGTGCAGACCGTCTACATCCGCAAGACGGAGCGCGTGAACGGCCAGCTGGTGAACGTCGAGTTCGACAAGTTCGACCGCGTGAAAGACCCGGCCAAGGAAGCCGCCGCCGCCAAGTAAGCAAGCCAGCAGGAAATTCATGGGCATCGTGATCTTCGATGGAGTGGCCTACGGCATGCTCCTGTTCCTCATCGGCGTGGGCCTGTCCATCACGATGGGGCTCATGAATTTCGTCAACCTCGCGCACGGCAGTTTCGCGATGGTGGGCGGCTACGTGGCCAGCGTGCTGACGAACCACTTCGGCCTGGGCTTCGGCCTCTCGCTGGCAGCGGCCTTCGTGTCGGCGGCGGTGGTGGGCGCGGTGCTGGAGTTCGTGTTCTACCGGCGGCTGTACCGCGCGCACCCGCTCGACCAGGTGCTGTTGTCGATCGGCGTGGTGTTCGTGTCGATCGCCGCGTTCACGTACTTCTTCGGCCCGACGATGCAGCCCTTCACGCTGCCGCCGGCACTCGACGGCCGGGTGTCGCTGCTGGGCCTGGAGGTGGGCCGCTACCGTCTGTTCCTGATCGTCTGCGGCGTGGCCGTGCTGCTTGCGTTGCTGCTGGGCCTGGGCAAGACGCGCTATGGTGCGATGGTGCGTGCGGCGGTGGACAACCAGCGCGTGGCGGGCGGCACCGGCATTCACGTGCAGCGCCTGTTCTTCCTGACCTTCTCCCTGGGTTGCGGCCTCGCCGGTCTTGGCGGTGCGTTGAGCCTCGGCATGCTGGGGCTGGAGCCGTCGTTCCCGCTCAAGTACCTCGTCTACTTTCTGATGGTGGTGTGCGTGGGCGGCGCGGGCACCGTCACCGGGCCGTTCATCGCGGCGCTGCTGGTCGGCATCGTCGACGTGGCGGGCAAGTACTACCTGCCTGAAGCTGGCGCCTTTCTGATCTACGTCTTCATGATCGTCATGCTGCTGGTGCGGCCCAACGGCATCGTCGCGAAGAAGGGGCTCGCATGATGTGCGCGTTTCCTTCGGGGTGCACTCACGCCGACACGGTGGACATTCGCGGAGGGGGAGTACCCGACGCCCTGTGCACGCACCCCGAACAGCAGCGCTCAAGACAAGCACAAGCGATAGAACGCGCATGAAGCCAGTCACCCTCTCCCCTACTCAACTGCGCGCTGCCGAAATCGCCTTCTGGCTGGCTTTGGCGTCGAGCTTCTTCCTGCTGCCCGACAAGCTCACGCTGATGAGCCAGGTGATGATCTTCGGCCTCTTCGCGGTGTCGCTCGACATGGCGCTGGGCTATGCGGGCATCCTCACCGTGGGCCATGCGGCCTTCTTCGGTGCTGGTGCGTACGCGGCCGGCCTGCTCGCCAAGTACGGCTGGAGCGAGCCCTTCACCGGCCTGCTGTTCGCACTCGCGGTGTGCGGCGTACTGGGCTATGTGCTGAGCTACCTCGTCGTGCGCGGCGCCGACCTCACACGGCTCATGATCACCATCGGCGTGTGCGTGCTGCTGTTCGAAGTGGCCAACCGCCTCTCGGGCATTACCGGTGGCACCGACGGCTTGCAAGGCGTGGCGATTGCACCCGTGCTCGGCCTCTTCGACTTCGACCTCTACGGCAAGACCGCCTTCGGCTATGCCTTCGGCGTGGTGCTCGCGATGTTCCTGCTCGTGCGGCGGGTGCTGCGCTCACCCTTCGGCCTGGCTCTTCGCGGCATCCACGACAGCCGCAAGCGCATGCTCGCCATCGGCTCGCCGGTGGAGGCGCGGCTGCGCATGGCCTATGCCTTCTCGGCCGCGGTGGCCGGCGTGGCGGGAGCGCTGCTGGCGCAGACCACGCAGTTCGTCGGCATCGAGTCGATCGGCTTCAATCGCTCGGCCGAGGTGCTCATCATCCTCGTGCTGGGCGGCACCGGCCGTCTGTACGGCGGACTGATCGGCGCCATCGTCTACATGCTCGTGCACGACTGGTTCGCCGACATGAACCCCCAGTACTGGATGTTCTGGCTCGGCATCTTCCTGATCGCGGCGGTCATGCTGGGCCGCGGCGGCATCATGGGCGCGCTGTCGCGCTTCGTTCGCACGGGGAAGGCGCGATGAGCTCGAGCACCACGCACACCTTGCGCACCCAGGGCCTGGGCATCCGCTTCGGCGCGTTCCAGGCCGTGAACGACGTGAGCCTGTCGCTCGAACCCGGCGCGCGGCAAGCGCTGATCGGCCCCAACGGCGCCGGCAAGACCACGCTCATCAACCTGCTCACCGGCGTGTTCAAGCCCACCAGCGGCTCGATCCACATGGGCGAACGCGACATCACGCGCCTGTCGTGCGACAAGCGCGCACGCATGGGCCTGGCGCGCACGTTCCAGATCAACACGCTGTTCCCCAGCCTCACGCCGCTGCTGTCGGTGGTGCTGGCGATCAGCGAGCGCGAAGGGCTGGGCGCCACTTGGTGGCGGCCGCTCAAGGGCTGCAGCGCGGTGTTCGACGAAGCGCATGCGCTGCTCGGCACGCTCAGGCTCGACAGCCTGGCCGACGTGCCCGTGGCCGAGCTGGCCTACGGCAAGCAGCGCCTGCTCGAGATCGCGCTGGCGCTCGCGGCCAAGCCCCGCATCCTGCTGCTCGACGAGCCCGCCGCCGGCGTGCCGCAGGACGAGAGCGGCGAGCTGTTCGAGGCCATCGCGGCGCTGCCGCAGGACATCAGCGTGCTGTTCATCGAACACGACATGAAGCTCGTCTTCCGCTTCTCGCGCCGCATCTCGGTGCTGGTCGGCGGACGCATCCTCACCGAGGGCACGCCTTCGGACATCGGCGCCGACCCGCGCGTGCGCGAGGTCTACCTGGGAAGCTCGCATCACCATGCCTGAAGCACTCGCCTTCGACCGCATCACCGCCGGCTACGGCAACGCCGTCGTGCTCGACCGGCTCGACTTTTCGCTGCAGCAAGGCGAGAGCCTCGCCATCCTCGGGCGCAACGGCGTGGGCAAGACCACGCTGCTGGAAACGCTGATGGGCAACACCCGCGTGATGCAGGGCGCGATCCGTTGGCAGGGCGCCGACATCTCGCGCTGGCCGTCGCACCAGCGCGTGCGTGCGGGGCTGGGCTGGGTGCCGCAGGAGCGCGAGGTGTTCCCGTCGCTCACGGTGGAAGAAAACCTCACCGTGATCTCGCGGCCCGGCGGCTGGAACCTCCAGCGCGTCTACGACTTCTTCCCGCGCCTGCGCGAGCGGCGCGGCAACTACGGCAACCAGCTCTCGGGCGGAGAACAGCAGATGCTGGCCATCGGCCGCGCGCTGATGACCAACCCCAAGCTGCTGCTGCTCGACGAGCCGATGGAGGGCCTCGCGCCGATCATCGTGGAAGAGCTGGCTGCTGCTATTCGCCGTTTGTGCGAGTCGGAAGGACTGGCGTCGATCGTGGTGGAGCAGCACCCTGTGCTGGCGCTGGAGATGACCCACAAGGCCATCGTGCTGGAGCGCGGGACCGTCGTGCACGCGGGGCCCAGCAGCGAACTGGCTTCGGACCAGGAACTGCTGGAAGGCTTGCTGGGCGTCGGGGTTTGATTGCCAGAACACCGCGGAACCGGTTTTGCCAGGCCGCAGGTGTTGCCCCCGGCGAGGGGGTTGGCGAAGCGACACGAAGTGCGCGAAGCCTGGGGGAGGACCAGGCCTAGCTCAGCATCTGCCCACGGCTGCCGATCACGGCCACGTCCACGAACTGGCCGCCTTCACGGTTCGTGCGGCCGTAGTTGATCTTCACCCCACCCAGGTCGAAGTTCTCGATGCTCGCCAGTCCCGACATCACCGAGGCACGCGTCAGCGAGCCGCCGGCGCGGCGCATGCCTTCCGCCAGCACGGCCGCGTTCATGTAGCCCTCGAGGCTCGTGAGCGAGAACTCCTTGACGCCGCTGGCCACCATGTCGGCCTGGTAGCGGCGCACGATCTCGTACTTGGTCGAATACGGCGACGGCACCACGATCACGAAGCCCAGGCCGCGCGCCAGGTCGCCCATGGCCGCGAGCGCGCTGGCCGTGATCGACAGGCCGTAGGCCGAGCTGCTGTTGCCCGCTTCGCGCAATGCCTTCAGGAACACCGGTGCCGTGCCGGCCAGGCCGACCACGATGACCTGCGGCTTGGCCTTGGCGATGGCGTCGGCGGCGGGGCCGACTTCCATGCTGGTGGTGTTGGGCGTGGTCGCGATCACCGCTGGCTCCAGCTTGGCCTTGACCAGCGCATTCTTGAACGCCCCCAGCACCGACTGGCCGAGCGGATCGTCCGAATGCACGAGGCCGATACGGCTCTGGCCCAGCACGATGGCCGTGCTCACGAGCTTGTCGACTTCCTGGTCGTAGTTGGCGCGCACCCAGAAGGTGTTCGGCGAAACCTTCTTGCGCAGCGAGATGGTGCCGGTGATCGGGCCGACCACGGCGATGCCGGGGACCGCATCCATCACCGCGGCCGTCTGGCGCGTGCCCAGCGGATGCACCAGCGCGAGCACCGAGCTGTCCTTCTCGAAGGCCAGCGCGTTGGCCTTGGCCACCTCGGGCTTGAACGTGTCGTCTGCAATCACGAGCTCGACCTTGGTACCGTTGATGCCGCCCGCCTTGTTCAGCGCGTTGAAGAACGCGCTCGACCCCTGGTAGAGACCCTGCCCGTTGGCCTTCTCGACACTGCTGTTGTCGAAGGTGGCGCCGACGCGCACCGCCCGCGTCTGCGCAAGCGCCGGAAATCCCAAGCCCGCTGCAGCGGTTGCGGCCAGCCCGGTCAGCGCACGGCGACGGCTGGTGGAAAGCGGCGCAATCGATTCGCGCGGCGCAGGAACGGTCATGGGGGAAATCTCCAGGAGCCCTCCAAAGGGCAGTGACAAAACTTCACATTTCTACTAGAAATGTAACGCACTCCCTCCTCCTGGAAAGGACGTTCGGACTCAGCCAGTCAGCTGTCTACAACAGTTCCTCGCCCACGATGGGCAGCAGCAGCCAGTTCTTGAAGCGCAGCCAGAGGAATTCGCCGGGTTCGTCCTCGTGGACGATGTCGCCGCCGGCATCGTCGTACTCGAGCCACTGCACGCGCCGGCCGTCGGGCCCGAGCCGCAGCCTGTAGCCCAGGTTGAGGCGCTCGCCGCCGAGCAGCTTGTCGTAGTCCTTCACCAGTTCCGGGCTGTCGATCACGAGGCCCATTTCGGTATTGACAGCGGCCGAGCGGTGGTCGAGGTTCATCGAGCCGACGAAAAATCGGTCGTCGTCGACCACTGCGAGCTTGGCGTGCAGCCGGCTGATCGACTTGCCGAAATCCCCGAACCGGCCCGAGCGCCCCGTGAGCGTGGGCGCGATCTCGTAGATGGTGACGCCGATCTTCAGCATGTCGGCGCGGTAACGCTCGTAGCCTGCGTAGGCGAGCGGCTCGTCGGTCGCACCGAGCGAGTTGGTGACCACCGTGATGCGTCCGCCCTGCTCGATGGCCTTCTTCATCATCGCCATGCCGCGCGCGCCGGGAATGAAGTACGGCGAGCCGATCTTGACCTCGCGCTTCGCCGAATTGATGACGCCGAGCGCGCCCTCGGTCACGCTGCCCTCGAAGGCCGCCTCGGGCTTGCGCGTGATCTTCTCGGGGTCGTCCACGAACAGCTTGAACGGCGCCCAGTGGCGATCGACATCGCCGGTGATCAGCTCCTGCCCCACCGGCGGCTTGTCGAGGACGTCGCGCGGGCGCATCGGCACGTCGGGCACCGCGGTGCGAGCGATGGCGTCGAAGCGCTTCTGCGCCTCTTCCACCGGCATGCGCAGCGGCGCGATCTGCTCGATGGGACGCACGTGTTCGCTGTTCCAGTAGCGGTCGAAGCCCTCGGACATCTGGCGCACCACGGGGCCGCTGGACAACACGTCCATGTCGATGAAGTTCGCCGCCGTGCTGCGCATGAAGTACTCGTTGGCGATATTTCTTCCGCCCGACACCGCGAAGCTGTTGTCGGCCACCAGCAGCTTGTTGTGCATGCGATGGTTGATGCGGCCGAAGTCGGTCAGCGAGAACAGCAGCCGCGCCGACAGCGAATTGGCGCGCGAGGGCAGCGGGTTGAACAGCCGCACCTCGATGTTCGGGAAGGCCGACAGCGTGCTGAAGACCTCGTCCTCGCCGGCCGTGTAGAGATCATCCACCAGCAGGCGCACGCGCACGCCGCGCGCGGCGGCTTCGCGCAGCTCCTTGAGCAGCAGCAGGCCGACGTCGTCCTTCTGGATCAGGTAGTACTGCACGTCGAGCGATTTCTCGGCATGCCGCGCGAGCGAGATGCGGGCGTCGAAGGCAAACGCCGCCTCTGGCAGCAGGCGGAAGCCCGAGAGCGCGGCGGACCCGCCCGGCATTCCCTTGGCCGCCAGCTGCCCGAGCTCGGTCTGCGCCACGTCGGTGATCGCCGCGACGTTCGCGCGCGGCACGGGCGGCGGCAGGCTGACGCAGCCGGCCAGCCATGCGGCCGCAACAAAGCCCAGGAAGGCGGCGAAACGACGAACGATGAAAGCGCGCATGGCCCGAACTGTAGCTCGCGGCGGGCCGCAGCGGCGACCTATGATCGACCCGCAAAAAAGGAAAGAGAAGCGTGCTCAACGGCTTGTGGCTGGGTTTCTTCGGGATGGCGGCGCTGGCGGCGCTGGGGCGGTGGCTCGTGGGGGGCGACCCGACCGTGTTCGCGGCCCTGGTCGAAAGCCTGTTCGCGATGGCGCGGCTGGCAGTCGAGGTGATGGTGCTGCTGTTCGGCACGCTCACGCTGTGGCTGGGCTTCCTGCGCATCGCCGAGGCGGCGGGGCTGGTCGGCTGGCTGGCGCGGCTGCTGGGGCCGCTGTTCCGGCGCCTCATGCCGGGCGTGCCGGCGGGGCATCCGGCGCTCGGGCTCATCACGATGAACTTCGCGGCCAATGCGCTGGGGCTGGACAACGCCGCCACGCCCATCGGCCTGAAGGCGATGCGCGAGCTGCAGCGGCTGAACCCCGACCCGGTGACGGCCACCAACGCGCAGATTCTCTTTCTGGTGCTCAACGCTTCGTCGCTGACCCTGCTGCCGGTCACCATCTTCATGTACCGCGCGCAACAGGGCGCGGGCGATCCGACGCTGGTGTTCCTGCCGATCCTGCTGGCCACCAGCGCCTCGACGCTGGTCGGGCTGCTGTCGGTGGCGGTGGCGCAGCGCCTGCGGCTGTGGGACCCGGTGGTGCTGGCCTACCTCGTGCCCGGCGCGCTGCTGCTGGGCGGCTTCATGGCGCTGCTGGGCACGCTGTCGGCGGCGGCCATCGCGTCGCTGTCGTCGCTGCTGGGCAACCTCACGCTGTTCGGCGTGGTCATGGTGTTCCTGCTCGCCGGGGCGATCCGCCGCGTGAAGGTGTACGAGTGCTTCATCGAAGGCGCGAAGGAAGGCTTCGACATCGCGAAGAACCTGCTGCCGTACCTCGTCGCGATGCTGTGCGCGGTCGGCGTGCTGCGGGCCTCGGGCGCGCTCGACTTCGTGCTCGGCGGCCTGCGCTGGCTGGTACACGCAGGCGGCTTCGACGCGCGCTTCGTCGACGCCATGCCCACCGCACTGGTCAAGCCCTTCTCGGGCAGCGCGGCGCGCGCGATGCTGATCGAGACCATGAAGAGCCAGGGCGTCGACAGCTTCCCCGCGCTGGTGGCCGCCACCATCCAGGGCAGCACCGAGACCACCTTCTACGTGCTGGCCGTGTACTTCGGCGCGGTCGGCATCCAGCGCGCGCGGCATGCGGTGGCGTGTGCGTTGCTGGCCGAGCTGGCGGGCGTGGTGGCCGCCATCGCGGTGTGCTACTGGTTCTTCGGCTGAGCCTTGGGCTCGACGATCGGGAACATCGGCTCGAAGGTGTCGAGCATCGACATCAGTTCCGCCAGCTTCGCGCGGTCCCCGTCGATCTTCACCTTGCCCGCGAGCACCGCCGCAGGAAAGCTCGTCTCCTTCAGCGTGACCGCGTCGAGCGTGGCCCGGCTCAATGTCACCGTGGCGTCTGCACCCGGCTGCCGTCCCGCGATGTGGGTCAGCGCCGAGTTCTCCAGCGTCAGCACGAACTGCTGGTTCGAATCGGTGAAGTTCCAGTTGATGACCATCTTCTTGCCCTCGGCCTTGGCCGCATCGAGCCGCACGCCGAGGAAGTCGAAGAACAGGTCATTGCTCACCGCCTTCAGCGTGTCGGCATTGGAGCTGCTGCCCGCCGGGATCTTCGGCACGCCATTGCGCAACTCCATCGCGCCCACCAGGTAGGCGCTGCGCCACGTGCCGGCCTCCGACTGGTAGCCCAGCTGCTCGAGCGCGTCGGCACCCAGTTCGCGGGCCGCGCGGTTCGACGGATCGGCATACACGACCTGGCTCATCGCGCTGGCCACCCAGCGGAATTCGCCCTTTCCGAAGTCTTCGCGCGCACGGGCCAGCACCGCATCGGCGCCGCCCATGTACTCGAGCGTCTTCTTCGCATAGGCCACAGGCGGCAACGGGTTCAGGTTGGCGGGATTGGCGTCGTACCAGCCCAGGTATTTCTGGTACACGGCCTTGGCGTTGTGACTCAGCGTGCCGTAGTAGCCGCGCGCCGACCATTCCTGCTCCAGGCTCGCCGGCATGCGCAGCGTCTCGGCAATGTCGGCGGCGGTGTAGCCCTGGTTGAGCAGGCGCAGCGACTGGTCGTTGATGAACTTGTACATGTCGCGCTGCTTCTTCAGCAGCTCGACGATGCGCTCCTGCCCGAAGGTGGGCCAGTGGTGCTGGGCGATCAGCACCTCGGCCTTGCCGCCGAAAGCCACGCGCGCCTCGTCGATGTACTTCGACCACAGGTTGCCGTCGCGCACCTCGGCGCCGCGGATCGTGTAGAGGTTGTGCATGGTGTGCGTCACGTCTTCCGCCATGTCCAGCACGCGGAACTGCGGCAGGTACATGAGCATTTCCGACGGTGCCTCGGAGCCGGGCACCAGGCGGAACACGAACTGCACGCCATCGATGGTGCGCTCCTCGGTCGGCTTGTCGATGGTGGCCGTGGGCGCGATCAGCGTGACCGTGCCGCGCGCCAACGCCTTGCCCAACCCCGTGTCGACCTGCCCGCGCACGCCCGGCGGCAGCAGCGAGCCGAACTGGTACTGCGAGCGCCGGCTCATCGCGTTGCCCGCGAGGATGTTCTCGGCCACGGCCGTTTCCATGAAGCCCGCGGGCGCGAGCACCTGCACCTTGCCGGCCTTCACGTCGGCCTCGTCGACCATGCCCTTCACGCCGCCGAAGTGGTCGGCATGGCCGTGCGTGTAGATCACCGTGCCCACCGGTTTGCGGGGCCGGTGCCGGTAGTACAGATCGAGCGCGGCGCGCGCGGTTTCGGCGGCCAGCAGCGGGTCGATCACGATCAGCGAGGTGTCACCCTCGACGATGGTCATGTTGGCGATGTCGAAGCCGCGCACCTGGTAGACGCGATCGGCCACCTTGAACAGGCCGTGGATCGCATTGAGCTGCGCCTGCCGCCACAGGCTCGGGTTGACGGTGTCGGCCGGCGCGTCGGCCTTGAGGAAGTCGTACGGCTTCATGCTCCACACAGGGCGCGCGCCGGCACCGGGCACGAGCGCATCTGGCACGGTGCCGACGAAGCCGCGCATCGCGTCCTCGAAGTCCTGCCGGTCGGCGAAGGGCAGCGTCTTCGCCATGTCTGCATTGGCCTGCAAGGTGGAGGGCTGCGGCGCCTTGGGGGCGATCTGCGCGGAAATCGACGATGCGCCCAGCGCGCACGCCAGGGCAACGAGTGCGGTGGAGAAGGAAGAAAGGGTCATCCAACAATTCTGCGAAGCGCTGCAAGCATTGGCAAATGCAAAATATGCGCTGTCTTTTTAACCAGAACGCAAAATGCAGCTGCGCCAGCTCCAGCACCTCGTCGCCCTCGCCGACCAGGGCAGCTTCGGCCGCGCGGCACAGGCCTCGCACCTGTCGCAGCCCGCCCTCTCGCGCAGCATCGAGAACCTCGAGGAGGGCCTGCAGGCGCGCCTGATCGACCGCGCCTACGGCAGCGTGCGCTTCACGCAAGCCGGCGAGCTGGTGCTGGCGCGCGCCCGCGAACTGCTGGCCGACGCGAAGCAGATCGAGCGCGACGTGCTGCAGCTCGAAGGCCTCGCCATCGGCAGCCTCGCGGTGGGCCTCGGTCCCTTCGCCGCCGGCACGCTGGGCCGTGTGGCGCTGTCGCTCATGGCCCAGCGCCACCCGCAGCTGCAGATGCGCATGGAAGTGGCCGACACCGTCACCCTGTGCGAGCGCCTGCAGCGCCGCCAGCTCGACCTGTTCATCGCCGACACGCGCGACCTGACGAAGCGGCAACCCGGGCTGAAGCTCGCGCGCCTGCCCGACGTACCGGTGTCGTTCTTCGTGCGGCCGAAGCACCCGCTGCTGCGGCTGAGGCAGGCGACGCTCGAGAAAATCATGGCCTATCCCGTGGCCGGCCCGCACCTGCCGGCCGAGGTGGCAACGCATTTCGACCGGCAGGCCCGACGGGGCGACCGCAGCGTGTTCAACGTGACCTGCGACGACGCCGGCACGCTGCGGCATCTCGCGCTCACGGCCAACGCGGTGATCCTCGCCCCCGACGCCCCGGGGCCGGGCCACGAAACGGGCGCGCTGGTTCCGCTGCCGGTCGCGGGCCTCGCGCACATGCAGACGCACTACAGCCTCGTGACCCTGGCAGGGCGTACGCTTTCACCTGCCGCCACCGTCTACGCCAGCCTGGTGGCAGAGCTGATGAGCCCGGCCAAGCAGCCGGACAGGCGCTGAGCCAAAATGGTCCTCCGCCCTCCAAGCCTTGCCGCCTTTTTCAGTGACCACTTCCCGCCGGGCCCAGCCGCCCTCCTTTTCGCCCGACGAGTTTCGTGAAGCGCTCGGCATGTTCGCCACCGGCGTCACCATCGTCACCGCACGCGCGGCCGACGGCACGCTGGTCGGCCTCACGGCCAACTCCTTCAACTCGGTGTCGCTTGCGCCGCCGCTGGTGCTGTGGAGCCTGGCGCGCGCGGCCGGCTCGATGCCCGCGCTGAGCACCGGCTCGCACTACGCGGTGAACATCCTCGCGGCCAACCAGAAGGCGCTGGCCGAACGCTTCGCGGCCAAGAACATCGACCGCTGGGCCGACGTGGCCTTCACCGAGGGCCTCGGCGGCGCACCGGTGCTGGTGGGCGCGGCCGCCAGCTTCGAGTGCTTCAACCGCAGCCGCTACGACGAAGGCGACCACGTGATCTTCGTGGGCGAGGTGGAGCGCTGCACGCACGATGCGGGCGCCTCGCCGCTGCTGTTCCACGGCGGGCGCTTCTATACCGAGCATCCCTTGTGATGAAACGCCCTGCGCTGTTGTCCGTCCTGTTGCTCGCTGCGCAGACCGGCATGGCGCAGGAAACGGCGGGGCCGCTCAAGCAGAACTGGTTCGACGATCCGTTCTTCCAGGTGTCCGCGGGCCTGCCCGCCTGCGCGATGCCCGAAGGCCCGTTCTACACGGCCGAGGAACGTCGCCTGCAGACCCATTCGCGGCTGGAGCGCGGCACCAGCTGCTGGCTGGCCGGCAAATGCACCGACAGCAACGCCTACCGCTACGACAAGCCGCTCGCGCCCAAGGTGCGCGCCGCATTGCTGGCCGTGCCGGGCGTGAACAAGGGCAGCGTGTGGGTGATGATCCAGCGCCGCTGGGTGTACCTGCAGGGCTGCGTGCCCAATGCCGCGCTGGCGAAGAAGCTCGAACGCGCCGCGCGCGCCCTGCCCGACGTCGAGACCGTGGTGCCCGACCTGATGGTCGGCACGCGCGGCAAGCCGCCCTACCCTCGGGCCGCGAATTGACGGCGCCTTGCGCGCGGATCACGCTGGCGCGGTACGATCATCGGATGAATCTGGCGGGCGATCCGCCGTGACCGACCGCCCGCCAATGATCCAGCGCAAGACCCATCTCGACAGCCTCGCCATCGGCCTGCTCATTGCCTGCTGCGCCTTCTGGGGCCTGCAGCAGATCCTCATCAAGACCACCGTGGCCGAGGTGCCGCCGCTGTGGCAGGCCTCGATCCGCATGACCGGCGCGGTCGTGCTGCTGTGGCTGTGGTGCGTGTGGCGGCGCGTGCCGCTGTTCGAGCGCGACGGCACGCTGTGGCCGGGGCTGCTGGCGGGGCTGCTGTTCTCGGGCGAGTTCGCCGGCATCTACCTGGGGCTGCAGCACACCAGCGCCTCGCGGCTCACGGTGTTTCTCTACACCGCGCCTTTCTGGGTGTCGCTGCTGCTGCCGCGCTGGGTGCCTGCCGAACGGCTGCGCGGCTTCCAGTGGCTGGGCCTGTTCATCGCGTTCTCGGGCGTGGTGCTGGCTTTCAGCGAGGGCTTCGGCCACATGAGTTCGTCGCAGCTCGTCGGCGACGGGATGGCACTGGCCGCCGGCATGCTCTGGGGCCTGACCACGCTGACGCTGCGCACCACGCGGCTGGCCACGGCCAGTGCAGAGAAGACGCTGTTCTATCAGGTGGCAGTGACGGCGGCGGTGTGCCCGGTGGTGTCGCTCGCGCTCGGCGAGCACTGGAGTTTTTCGTACTCCAGCTGGGCCTGGACCTCCATCGGCCTGCAGACCGTGATCGGCGCCTTCGCCAGCTACCTCACCTGGATGTGGCTGCTGCGGCACTACCCGGCCACGCAGATGTCGTCCTTCACCTTTCTCACGCCGCTGTTCGCGCTGGTGTTCGGCGTGGCGCTGCTGAAGGAGCCGCTCACGGCGCAGCTGATGGTGGCGCTGGTCGGCGTCGCGCTGGGCATCGTGCTGGTGAACCGGCGGCCTGCGGTACAACGCAGCGCATGAGCAAGACAACCACGAATTTCCAGCCGGTACTCGACGAGATCGTTGCCACCCTGCGCCCGCAGCTCGGCCAAGGCGGCACCGTCGCCAGCTACATCCCGGCGCTGGCACGCGTCGATGCGCGGCAGTTCGGCATTGCGCTGCGCACCTGCGAGGGCGAAGAGGCCGGTGCGGGCGACTGCGAGACGCCCTTTTCCATCCAGAGCGTGTCGAAGCTCTTCACGCTCACGCTTGCCATGCAGCGCATGGGCGATGCGCTGTGGGAGCGCATCGGCCGCGAGCCCTCGGGCAACCCGTTCAATTCGCTGGTGCAGCTGGAGAACGAACAGGGCAAGCCGCGCAATCCCTTCATCAATGCCGGCGCCATCGCAGTGGCCGACCGGCTGGTGAGCCACGCCAAGGCCAACGGCGGCAGCGCCAAGGCCGACATCCTCGCGCTCATGACGAGCCTGTGCGGCGAGCCCATCGGCTTCGACGACGAAGTCGCGCAATCGGAGGCCGACACGGGCTTTCGCAACATCGCGCTGGCCAACTTCATGAAGAGCTTCGGCAAGATCGACAACGACGTCGCGCCCGTGCTCGATACCTATTTCCACCAATGCTCGCTGCGCATGAGCTGCCGCCAGCTCGCGCGCGCCGCCGCCTACCTGAGCCGCGACGGCGCCCACCCGATCGACGGCGAGCCTGCGATCACCGGCGAGCGGCAGACGCGCCGCATCAACGCGCTGATGCTCACCTGCGGCACTTACGACGCGGCGGGCGACGTGGCCTTTTCCATCGGCCTGCCCTGCAAGAGCGGCGTGGGCGGCGGCATCGTGGCCGTGGTGCCCGACAAGCTCACGCTGTGCGTGTGGTCGCCCGCGCTGGACGCCACCGGCAATTCGCTGCTGGGCATGAAGGCGCTCGAGATGTTCGTGGCGCGCACGGGACTGTCGGTGTTCTGATCGCTCTTCAGGCCGTGGCGGCCAACGGCGCCGAAGCCAGGCAACCCATGCCTTCCAGTGCGGCCTCCACCGCCTCTTCGAGCGGCGTGTGCGGCTCGCGCCCAAGGAAGGCCACCAGCTTCGCGTTGTCCATGCCCACGGGTGTGCGCCACAGATAGCGCATCTCGCGCATCTCGCGGAAGGTGACGACGAAGGGCGAGGCCAGCGTCAGCAGCCACCACGGAAAGGCCGACACGCGCACCGCGGCGCCGGTGCCGCGCGTGCGCCGCGCCACCACCTTGCCGATGGCGCCACTCATGCGCGTGCCGTCGGCGTCCCAGTGGCCCGCCATGTGGAAGCACGCGAAGGGTTCGAGCCGGTCGCGCCGCGCGAGCAGCTCGACCATGGTGCGTGCCACGTCGGGCAGGTACGACCACTGGTGGCCGACACCGGCGCGGCCCGGGTAGCTCACGGCCTTGACCGGCTGCCCCGCCTTTACCAGCCCCTGCGAGAACCAGTTGTTGCCGGCTTTCGGGCCGAAGAAATCCCCGGCGCGCACGATCAGCACACGGGCGCCCTGGCGGCTCGCGTCTTCGAGGCGCCGTTCCATCTCCACGCGGATCGCGCCCTTGCGGGTGAGCGGGTGCTGCGGCGAGTCTTCGGCCAGCAGCGGGAAGGCGTCGGGGCCGAAGTTGTAGACCGTGCCGGGCAGCACGACGGTCGCGCCCTCGGCCTTCGCGGCGGCGATGGTGTTGTCGAGCATCGGCAGCACCAGCTCCGACCAGCGGCGATAGCCCGGCGGATTGACCGCATGCACGATGACCGCGCAGCCCGTCGCGGCCTGCCTCACGGCCTGCGCATCCATCGCGTCGCCGGCCAGCCAGGTGATGCCGTCGCTGCGGCCTTCGGTCGCGCCGCGCTTGAGTGCGCGCACCTGCCAGCCTGCGTCGCGCAGCTGGCGCGCCACCTCGCTGCCGATGCCGCCCGTTGCGCCAAGAACCAGAACCGTGTCGTTGCGTGCCATGAAATGCTCCAGAACAGTTGTCGATGGACGAATTCTGGATTTGGCGAGGTTCAAAAGGAATTGCCGAACATTAACCAGCAGCTATACATTTCTGTATGACTTCGAACATCGGCTGGGAGCTCTACCGCTCCTTCCTCGGCGTGCTGCGCGAGGGTTCGCTTTCGGGCGCCGCGCGCGCGCTGGGCATCACCCAGCCCACGGCCGGGCGCCACGTGGCCGCGCTCGAGGAGGCATTGGGCGTTGTGCTCTTCACGCGCTCGCAGGTCGGCCTGCTGCCGACCGAGGTGGCGCTGGCCTTGCAGACCCACGCCGAGGCCATGGAAAGCACTGCGGCCTCGCTGGAGCGCGCCGCCAGCAGCCATGGCGCGGGCGTGCGCGGCGTGGTGCGGGTGTCGGCCAGCGAGGTGATGGGCGTGGAAGTGCTGCCGCCCATCGTGGCGCGGCTGCGCGAAGCGCATCCGGCGCTGAAGGTCGAGCTGGTGCTGACCAACCGCGTGCAGGACCTGCTGCGGCGCGAAGCCGAAATCGCCGTGCGCATGGTGCGCCCGAAGCAGGAGCAGCTGGTGGCGCGCCGCATTGGCAACATCGAACTGGGCTTTCACGCGCACCGCGACTACCTGGCGCGCCACGGCACGCCGCGCAAGCTCGAGGCGCTGGCCGCGCATGCGGTGATCGGCTACGACCAACCGCCGGCCTTCGTGCGCAACGCGGCCAAGGCGGGCAAGGCGTGGCCGGGCTATGGCCGCGACGCTTTCTCGCTGCGCACCGACAGCGACCTGGCCCAATTGGCGCTGATCCGCGCGGGTGCGGGCATCGGCATCTGCCAGGTCGGCCTCGCCCGGCGCAGCGACGCGCTGGTGCGCCTGATGCCGCGCACCTTCTCGATGAAACTCGACACCTGGGTCACCATGCACGAGGACCTGCGCCACAGCCCGCGTTGCCGCGCCGCGTTCGACGCGCTGGTCGAGGGACTGCAACAGTACGTTGGCGCGCCGGAAGTAGCCGGCACACAGGGGAAAATGGCCGCCGCGAGAACCCAGGCCACCGAATGACCGACCTTACCGAACCGAACGACTCCGACTCCCTCCCCCTGCAGGAAGACCGCCTCTGGCGCGACGACCGCTGGACCGCCCGCATCATCAAGAACGAGGAAGACGACGGCTGGGCCGTCGAGATGACGCGCCACGGCGACCCCGAGCCGGCACTGGTCGGCCCCTGGACCATGGGCCGCGACAAGAAGAATCCGAAGCCGCTCGACGGCCCCGCCTTCTCCACGCTGGTGAAGACCGCCGCCGAAGTCATCCGCCGCCACGAGCAGCAGCTGCACGCCACGCTCAACAGGAGCGTGACCGTCACCACGCGCGATGACCGGCGCGTGCGCGTGGCGCTGGCCATCGTGCCGGACGAGGACAACCCCTCGGCCACGCTCAGCGCCTACGACGATGCCGACGACTCCGAGCTCGCCAGCGTGAACGTGTCGCCCGCGTTCAGGCTCACGGCCAGCAGCGCGAGTGCGTGGATCGAATCCGGCTACGCGCGGCCGCGCTGACGCACCGGGTACCAACGCAATCAGCGAAATGACGTATGTGCAGCCCGCGCTGAGTTGAGAACAATCGGCTTCGACGACACGAACCCATTGCTCCACCGGAAAGCCCGGATCGGTTGAACGCCGATCCGGGCTTTCTTGTTTTTCTTTCTCAACCATCCTTCAGGAGCAGCGTCATGAGACACGGTGATATTTCGAGCAGCAGCGATTGCGTGGGCGTCGCGGTCGTCAACTACAAGATGCCCCGCCTGCACACCAGGGCCGAGGTGCTGGACAACGCCCGCAAGATCGGCGAGATGCTGGTCGGCATGAAGAAGGGCCTGCCGGGCATGGACCTGGTGATCTTCCCGGAGTACTCGACGCACGGGATCATGTACGACGAGAAGGAGATGTACGACACGGCCGCCACCGTGCCGGGCGAGGAGACCGCGATCTTCGCCGACGCCTGCCGCCGCGCCAACGTGTGGGGCGTGTTCTCGCTGACCGGCGAGCGCCACGAGGAGCATCCGGACAAGGCGCCCTACAACACGCTGATCCTCATGAACAACCAGGGCGAGATCGTCCAGAAGTACCGCAAGATCATGCCGTGGGTGCCCATCGAGGGCTGGTATCCGGGCGACCGCACCTACGTGAGCGAGGGCCCCAAGGGCATGAAGATCAGCCTGATCATCTGCGACGACGGCAACTACCCCGAGATCTGGCGCGACTGCACGATGCGCGGCGCCGAGCTCGTCGTGCGGTGCCAGGGCTACATGTACCCGTCCAAGGAGCAGCAGATCCTGGTGTCGAAGGCCATGGCCTTCATGAACAACACCTACGTGGCGGTGGCCAACGCGGCGGGCTTCGACGGTGTGTACTCGTACTTCGGCCACTCGGCGCTGATCGGCTTCGACGGCCGCACGCTGGGCGAGTGCGGCGAGGAGGAGATGGGCATCAACTATGCCGAACTGTCGATGAGCCTGATCCGCGACGCGCGCAGGAACGGCCAGTCGCAGAACCACCTGTTCAAGCTGCTGCACCGCGGCTATACCGGCACCATCAACTCGGGCGACGGCGACAAGGGGCTGGCGGCCTGCCCCTACGACTTCTACGCGAAGTGGATCAACGACCCCGAAGGAACGCGCGAGATGGTGGAAGCGCTCACGCGCAGCACGGCGGGCACGCCGGAGTGCCCCATCGAGGGTATTCCGAACGGGCCGGCGCAAGGCCGATGAACATGGCTCAGGCCTGACTGAAGGTCTTCAGCACCTCGAGCACGCTCAGCGTCGCACCGTCGAGCAGCGCATGCTGGCGGTGCGCGATGCCCACGCAGCGCGTGAGCTTCGGGCTCACCGGCAGGATCTGCATGCGGTCGTTGCCGGACACCGTGTCGGTCGACTGCTGCAGCGGCAGCAGCGCGGCACCGTAGCCGGCGGCCACGAGGCTGCGCATGGCGGCGTCGTAGTTGAGCTCGATGCGCGCGCGCGGCGCGAAGCCGGCGGCGGCGAACCACTCCATCGTGAGGCGGTACATGTGCGTGGTCGCTTCGTTGAAGATCAGCGGCTGTGCCGCCAGCCAGGCCGGCGTGACGCGCTTCGGCGCCTTCCAGCGGCGCGGCACGAAAGCCATCATGGGCTGCTTGCACCATGGCGTAACGACGATGCCGCGCAGCGGCGGCTGCGGAATGGCGACCAGGCCGATGTCGAGCGTGCCCGCCGCCAGCCGCTCCATGGCCTCGTAGGAGCCGCGGATGCTCACCTCGACGTCGATGCCCGAATGCTCCGCGCCCAGTGCCTCCAGCACCTGTGGCAGCAGGTCGACCAGCACGCCGGTCGAGGTGCCCAGGCGCACGCGGCCCACGCGCCCTTCGGCCTGGCGCTTGACGGTCTCGATCGCGTCGTCGGTGTCGCGCAGCAGCTTGCGCCCGCGCTCCACCAGCGCGGCGCCCGCCGCCGTCGGCGTGATGCGCCGGTTGCCGCGCACCACCAACGGTGCGCCGAGGCGCGATTCGAGTTCGCTGATGTGCAGGCTCACCGTGGGCTGCGCGAGGTGCAGCGCCCTGGCCGCCGCCGAGAACGTGCCGAGGTCGACGATGGCGATGAGGGTGCGCAGCTGGTCGAGGTTGAGTTGTCGCATCGGTTCACATCAGGAAAGGTGATGACGAGTGTCAGGAATCTCAACTTCCACAATAGCATGCGTCGCCTGAAGATGAGCGCTCCCAACCAAGGAGCCCATCGTGACCGCGCCAAAGCCATCGTCCTTCCATCAACGCCTGATCCATGCCCTGCGCGGCTGGCACCGCCGCGTGATGGATCGCCGCCGCATGCGCGCCGATGCGTCGCAGCTTTCGCACATGAGCGATCACGAGCTGCGCGACCTGGGCATCGGGCGCAGCGAAGTGCCGCAGCTGCTGGACCGCGACCGTTACTGACACCGCCGGATTTGAGGTTCAAATCGGGGCCGTGCCCAAGCCAGTCCTTCCCGCTCTCCTTTCCATCGAACTCACTTCGCCGCAGTCGGTCAATGGCCGGCGCGCGGCCTTTCAGTCGCTCTGGCTGCTGGTGCGCATGCGGCATGCCCACGATGCCGGCGCCGGCATCGTGCGGCTGGCGGACCTGCGCGGCGAGGTGTCCGACGCAAGTACGCTGCGCATGGTCGTGAGCCGCGCGTTCCGCGACTTCAAGGCCTGGCGTATCGAGGTCGGCTGGGGCGAGGACACGCAGCGCGAGCCCCGCTTCCTCAATGCAGAACGGCGCAGCCAGGGCCCGTTCTGGCTGCCGGCCGCCGAGGCGAAGCGCGTGCGCGTGCTGGTCGAAGGCCGCGCGGCCACGACGGCCGAGGTGGCGTCGTTCCTCGGGCTGCGTTCGCGCGGATCACAGGTCGCCCGGACCGCCGGCTCGCCGCCGCCCGATGCCGTGCACCTGCAGGACGCGGCTTTCTGGAAGCAGCTGGTCGCGTCGCAGCAGGCGGCGCGGCAGGGGCGGCTGATGGCGCCCGTGGCGGGCGAGAACACGGGCGGGAGCGCCCTCGAATCGATCCGCCTCGCCGGCACGCTGGCCGCCACCGACTTCCAGCGCGCCCTGGTCACGCTCAACGAGGCCATGCTGTGGCGCCGCCTCGGCGACAACGAGCAGGCGCGGCGCCGGCTGCAGGCGCTCAAGAAGCAGCGGCTCGCGCACCACGTGGCGGGCAACGACTACCTCGGCGCGATGGAGTGCATCGTCTCGGCGTGGTGTGCCTACACCGCGCGCGACCTGCCGCTGGCGCAGTCGCTGCTGGGCGGTATGGCCGAAGACGCGGCTCGCGCGCTGGTGCTGCGGCACCACCCCGACGTGCGCTTCGAGTGGTGCAACCTCTGGGCGCTGGTGTGCCGCTCGCGCGCGCTGGCGCTGTCGGCCGACGACATGCCCGCGGCCGCCGCACTCGCCGAGGAATCGCTGCGCCGCTTCGGCGAGGCGCTGGCGGCCGCCTTCGAGTCGCACTCCTTCGACGCGGCGCAGCACGTGGCCGCCAACATGGGCATGGCCGCATGGCTGTTCGACCGCGTGGGACTGTCCGACCTGCCCGCGCTCGCCCACGACGGCAAAGCCGACACCACCCGCCGCGCCGTGCAGTGGATCGCCTTCAGCGAATGGCTCTGCAGCCGCGCCGACGGGCAGGGCCGCTCGGCGTGGAACGCGATCTACCTGATGCGCATCGCGCGCGGCCACTGCAGGCCGGAGACCCGGCCCACGCTCGCGCAGTTCCGCGCGCAGAAGCCGCTGGACCCGGCCGCGGTCTCGGCGCTGGCCGGTCCGCTGGCCGACGCTTTCGACGCCGCGAATTGGCCGGCGCACTGGGTGCAGGTGGCGCAGGCGCGGCTGGCCGATCACCGGGCCGGGCAGCGCCGCTACCCGGGCCTGCAGCACTGCAGCCTGCTGTTCGAGCACGCCTGGTACGCGGCGCACGCGGGCGACCTGAAAGCGGCGGAGCAGTCGCTGGCCTCGCTGCGCGAAGCGCTGCCGCAACTGGTGCCGAGCGACCGCGCCTACTTCACCGAATCGTGGAACGACGCGCTGCCGGCAGAACTGGTGCTGGAGGCGAAGCCGCCACGTCGGCCGGCGGCGCGGAAGAAGGCCGCGTCGCGCGCAAGCTAGACTGGTTTTCAGCAGCATGCCCGAGAACTCCAACGACCCCATCGACCTGGCCGCCCACCGCGAACGCCGCGCGCGGCAGCAGAAGCTGCGCGCAGCAGCGCAGGCATCGCACGGCGCCGACGCATCGGCGAAGCCGGGGCCGGACGAAGTGCCCTGCATCCGTTGCAAGGAGCCCGTCTTCGGCTACGCGCTGCGCTGTCCCCATTGCGGCGTGCATTTCAGCGGCCGCGCCGAAGACTTCGCGCCGAAGGAAGGTCTGTCGCGACGCGCGAAGGCGATCGTCGCGCTGGTCGCCGTGGCGCTTCTGCTCGCGGGCCTGAGCGACGACATCGCAGCCCTGTGGTGGCGGATGAAGTGAGTCCTGCCGCACTCAGCGCGCGGCGGACGGCTTGGCAGTCGACTTGCGCACCACCAGCTCCGGCCGCAGCACCACTGTCGACGCCGACATCGAACGGCCGTCGATCTCGTCGAACAGCATCTCGGCCGCGCGCCAGCCCAGCTCGCGGTGCGGCAGGCGGATGGTGGTGAGCGGCGGGTCGACCATGTCGACCAGCGGCATGTCGTTGTGGCCGGTGATGGAAATGTCCTTGGGTACGCGCAGGCCGGCTTCGCGCAGCGCGTCGTAGGCGCCCAGTGCCACGAGGTCGTTGCAGCACACCACGGCCTGCGGGGCGGCGCCGGCTTCGAGCATCTGCTTCATCGCCACCGCGCCGGCTTCGCGGCTGTAGCTCGCGCACTCGACCACGCGGAAGGGCTTCATGCGGTGGTCCCTCAAGGCCTGCTCCACGCCCAGCCGACGGCCCACGCCAGTGGGAATGTTCTGCGGGCCCGCGAGGTGCGCGATGCGCTTGTGGCCCAGGCCCACGAGGTGATCGACCGCGAGCTTCATCGCCAGCCGGTCATCGCTGACCACCGCGGGCAGGCGGCCGGTCTCGTCGGCCCGGTTGACCAGCACCGCGGTCATGCCGGCCTGGGTGACGAATTCGATCAGCGGGTCGTCGCGCGTGGCGGTGGCCATGACCACCCCGTCGACCCGCTGCGCCAGCATGCGCTCCAGCACGGGCCTTGCGAGCGCGGGATCCACGACGTTGGTGACGAACACGAAGTACCCGCGCGCCGCGGCGCTGGCCTCGATGCCCTGCAGGATGGGCGGGAACACCGCGTTGGTGATGTCCGGCACCAGCACGCCGATGGTGTGGGTGCGGCCCGTTCGCAGCGCCGAGGCCGCGCGGTTGGGCCGGTAGCCCAGGCGCTGCGCCGCCTCCTCGACCACGCGCAGCACCTCGTCGCTGATCAGCGAGCGCTTCTCGGGGCTGAGCGCGCGGGAGACGGTCGACACGTGCACGCCGGCGGCGCGGGCGACGTCGCGGATGGTCACGGGCGTGGAAGTTGGGCTGGTACTCATGGATTGATGCAAACGGTTGTCGTGCCGGTCAGGGGTGCACGGGGCGTTCTGGTATTCCCGACCTGCTGAACGGGGGCATTTTACTTTTCAGCGATCTGGACTAATATCGTGCAAACGATTGCACGAATCCACCATGAACATCGCCACCTCCCCCGAATCGGTGCTGGGCTTCACGCTCGATGCCATGAAACGCACGCCCGACCCGCGGTTGCGCACCGTGATGGAAGCCGTCACGCGCCACCTGCATGCCCTGGTGCAGGAAGTGAAGCTGACGGAAGAAGAGTTCGAGCAGGCACTCGAATTCATCGTCGCCATCGGCCATGCCACGGGCGAGACCAAGAACGAGGTGGTACTGGCGGCGGACATCCTGGGTGTATCGACCGTGGTCGCGCTGCAGAACAACCAGGACCCGCATGGCGAATCGCCGGCCGCGCTGCTCGGGCCGTTCTGGCGCGCGAACTCGCCGGACTGCGCACTGGGCGAGAGCATCGCGCGCTCGGGCACGCCGGGCATTCCGCTCGAAGTGACGGGCACGGTGCGCGACGGCAGGGGCCAGCCGGTGGCCGGCGCCACGGTCGACGTGTGGCAGGCCTCGCCCATCGGCCTCTACGAAAACCAGGACCCGTCGCAGGAGAACATGAACCTGCGCGGGCGCTTTTCCACCGACGCCGAGGGCCGCTTCCATTTCCGCAGCGTGCGTCCCGCCGGCTACCCGGTGCCGACCGACGGCCCCTGCGGCGTGCTGCTGCGCGCGCAGGTGCGCCACCCGAACCGGCCCGCGCACCTGCACTTCATGGTGAGCAAGCCGGGCCACAAGGTGCTGATCACGCAGGTCTTCGCCGACGACGACGAGAACCTGGAAAGCGACCCGACCTTCGGCGTGACGCGCCGCCTCATCGGCCGCTTCGCACTGGCCCCCGACGGCAAGAGCGCGTCACTCCACCACGACTTCGAACTCGAACCGGGCGAGATGAAGTTCCCCCGCCCTCCTATACCTTGACCACCCCCAGGCTGCGCGCACTTCGTGTCGCTTCGTCAACCCCCTACCGGGGGCAACACCTGCGGCCCGGCAAAGCCGGTTCCGCGGTGTTCCGCGAAAAGACTCCGTACCGACTCATCCACTCCTTTCACATCCATGAGCTTCGATCCAGTCTCCAGACTCGACGGCAAGGTCGCCGTCATCACCGGCGGCCTTGGCGCCATCGGCTATGCCACGGCCACGCGCCTGGCCGCGCTCGGCGCCACCTGCGTGCTGCTGCACCGCAAGGGCGACGATGCGGCGGCGCGCGCGGCCGCCCTGCCCTCGGTCAGCGGCCAGCGCCATGCCGCGATCCGCGCCGACATCGTCGACACGCCCAGCCTCGTGGCCGCGGCGGCGGAGGTGAAGGCCACGCTCGGGCGCTGCGACATCCTCGTCAACAGCGCGGGCCATACGAAGCCGGTGCCGGCAGGCGACCTCGACACGCTGACCGACGAACTCATCGACGACATCGTGCGCGCCAATTTCCGCGGCGTGTTCGCCACCATCCGCGCCTTTGCGCCGATGCTGAAGGCCAGCGGCGACGGGCTGGTGGCCAACATCTCTTCCATCGCGGGTTTCACGGGCGTGGGCAGCAACCTCGCCTACGTGGCCGCCAAGGCTGGGCTCGACGTGGTGGGCGACGCACTGGCCAAGGCACTCGCGCCGTCGGTGCGCGTGGTGTCGGTGTCGCCGGGCGCGGTCGAATCGGGTTTCGTGCCCGGGCGCGGCGCGGAATTCGCGAACAAGATGGCCAGCACCACGCCGCTGGGCCGCATCGGCTTGCCCGACGACGTGGCGGCCACGGTCGAAGCGCTGGCCACCACCCTGCGCTTCGTGACCGGCACGCGCATCGTGGTCGACGGAGGGCGCCACCTGTGAGCACCGCCAAGACACTCATCACCTGCGCGGTCACGGGCAACCTCGTGAAGCCGGAGCAGACGCCGCACCTGCCGATCACGCCGGTGCAGATCGCCGACGAGTGCCTCGCCGCGGCCGAGGCCGGCGCGGCGCAGGTGCACATCCACGTGCGCCATCCCGAAACCGGCAAGCCCTCGATGGAGGTCGAGCTGTACCGCGAGGTGGTCGAGCGCATCCGCCGCGAGAACCGCGAGCTGATCGTCAACCTCACGACCGGGCCGGGCGGGCGCTTCATTCCGAGCGAGGACGATCCGAAGATCGCCGCACCGGGCACCACGCTGCTGCCGCCCGAGAAGCGCGTGGAGCACATCGCGCTCATCAGGCCCGACGTGTGCTCGCTCGACCTGAACACCATGAACTCCGGCCCCGACGTGGTCATCAACACGCCGAAGAACGTGCGGCGCATGGCGAAGGTGATGCGCGAGGCCGGCGTGAAGCCCGAGCTGGAGATCTTCGACTCCGGCGACATCAACCTCGCGCTCGACCTGATCGCCGACGGCACGCTCGACGGGCCGGCCATGTGGACCTTCGTGCTCGGCGTGAAGTACGGCTTCGCGCCCACGCCCGAGACGCTGCTTTACGCACGCAACATGCTGCCGCGCGGCGCCTTCTGGAGCGCCTTCGGCATCGGCCGCATGGAGTTTCCGATCGTCGCTCAGGCCTGGCTGCTGGGCGGCCATGTGCGCGTGGGCATGGAGGACAACATCTACCTGGAGAAGGGCGTGCTCGCCGAGAGCAACGCCCAGCTCGTGGCGAAGGCGCGCGACATCCTGCAGAGCCTGGGTGGCGAGATCGCCAACCCGCGCGAGGCGCGCGCCATGCTGGGCCTGTCCGGTGCGAGGAGCTGAACGATGAGCGTCGCAGCCATGCATACCGCCCACAGCTCCCGCGCGTTGCGCGTGAACGAGAAGGCAGCCAACCTCGATGCGCTGCAGCTCGAAGCCACGCCGCAGCCGGAGCCCTCGCCGCCGCCCGGCCATGCCGTGGTGCGCATCGCCGCCGCGGCCGTGAACCCCAGCGACGTGAAGGCCACGCTGGGCATCATGCCGCAGGCCGTGTGGCCTCGCACCCCGGGACGCGACTTCGCGGGCACCGTGGTGAGCGGCCCTTCGGAATGGATCGGCCGCGAGGTCTATGGCTCCGGCGGCGACGTGGGCATCACCCGTGACGGCTCGCATGCGCGCTACCTGGTGCTGCCAGAGCAGGCGCTGCGCGCCAAGCCCCTAGGCATCTCGATGGACGAAGCCGGCGCGGTGGGCGTGCCCTTCGTCACCGCTTACGAAGGCTTTCGCCGCAGCGGCATGCCGCAGGCGGGCCAGACTGTGCTGGTGCTCGGCGCCAACGGCAAAGTCGGGCAGGCTGCGGTGCAGCTGGCCTCGCAGGCCGGCGCACGCGTGATCGCGGTACAGCGGCATGCCGGTCCCTTCGAGGGCTTTGCCAGCGGACCGGTGGACGTGATCGATGCGCGCCACCACGCCGACGTGGGCGCTCAGGTGCGCGAACTCACCGACGGGCGCGGTGCGCACATCGTCTACAACACCGTCGGCAGCGCCTACTTCGAGGCCGCCAACAAGGCGATGGCCAAGGGTGCGACGCAGATCTTCATCGCCACGCACGAGCGCGCGGTGCCCTTCGACATCTTCGCGTTCTACCGGGGCATGCACACCTATGTGGGCATCGACTCGCTGGCGATGGACTGCATCGCCAGCACCGCGCAGCTCGACGCCATGCGCGAAGGCTTCGAGCGCGGCACGCTGAAGCCCTTTCCCGTCGCACGCAGCTTCACGCTCGACGAAGCGATCGACGCCTACCGGCTGGTGCTCTCTGGCAGCACCGACCGCGTCGTGCTGCGACCCTGAACCCTGGAGCACCCGACCATGCACGTGACCCGTTTCAACGAAGCGCCGCACTACGAGGCGCCCAACCATTTCGACATGCGCTGCCTGCGGCTGCAAGGCAAAGAGGCCGGGCCGTCCACGCAGATGTGGATGGGCGTGAGCCAGATCCTTCCAGGCGGCCACACCGGTCTCGACGGCTCGCCGATGGAAAAGCTGTATCTCGTGCTCGAAGGCCAGCTGCACGTGGTCGGCGAGATCGACGGCGCACACCAGGAAGACGTGCTCGAGCCCTACGACAGCTGCCGCTTCGCACCCGGCGAAAAGCGCCAGCTGGAGAACCGGAGCAACCGGCCGGTGCTGGTCGCGCTGGTGATGCCGAACGCGCCACCGGCGTAGCGGCCTCCCCTCTTTCAGTCATTCATCGCTCATCGAACAATTCAACGGAGACAAGACGCATGAAGAAGACATCCCCATGGAGCCGCAGGCAGACACTGGCGGCGGCAGCAGCCTTGGCCGCCTGCGCGCTGACCGGCGCCCACGCACAGGGCCCGTGGCCGGGCACGCAGCCGATCAAGCTGGTCGTGCCCTTCACCGCAGGCAGCGGCACCGACATCGTCGCACGCCTCGTGGCCGAGAAGCTCGGGCCCGCACTGGGCACCAGCGTGATCGTCGACAACAAGCCCGGTGCCGGAGGCACGCTGGGCGCGGCCATTGCGGCCAAGTCGCCGGCCGATGGCTACACGCTGCTGGTGCATTCGGCCGGCCACCTCGTGAACCCGTGGATCTACAAGGGCCTGTCGTACGACACGATCAAGGACTTCACCGGCATCACGCCGATGGCCAGCCTGCCCAACGTGCTGGTCACCGCGCCCTCGCATTTCGCGAACGTGCAGGACCTCGTCGCGAAGGCCAAGGCCAAGCCCGGCGGTTTCAACTACGGCTCGGCGGGCAACGGCTCGGCCACGCACATGAACGCCGAGGTGTTCCGCCTCGCGGCCGGCATCGACGCGCAGCACGTGCCGTTCCGTGGCACGCCCGAGGCCATGACCGAGGTGATGGCCGGGCGCGTCGACTGGTTTTTCGCGCCGATGGTGTCCGCCCTGCCGCTCATCAAGACCGGCAGGCTGCAGGCGCTGGCCGTGGGTACGGGCAAGCGCTCGTCGGCGCTGCCCGATGCGCCGACCACCGCGGAGGCCGGCGTGCCGGGCTCGGAGTACCTGTTCTGGGTCGGTCTGTTCGCGCCCGCGAAGACGCCGCAGCCGGTGGTCGACCGGCTGCAGGCCGAGGTCGCGAAGATCATGGTGTCGCCCGAGCTGAAGGAACGGCTGGAGAAGCTCGGTGCCGAGCCGTTCACCATGCCTTCGGCGCAGTTCAACAAGTTCCTCGTGGACGAGACCGGCAAGGCCCAGCAGGTGGTCAAGGCCGCGAGCATCAAGGTCGACTGACATGACCCGCACGCTCTTCACGGCGGCCGCCCTCGTCGCCGGCTTTCTCATGCCCGGTGCCGCACAGGCGCAGCCGGCCGACCTCGTCGTCATCAACGCGAAGATCGCCACGCTCGATGCCGCCGGCACCACCGCGCAAGCACTCGCCGTGCGCGACGGCCGCATCGTGGCCGTCGGCAATGCCGCGCAGATGCGCGCACTCTCGGGCTCCGCGACACGCGCCGTCGATGCGGGCGGACGCACCGTCATTCCCGGTCTCATCGACTCGCACATGCACGCGGTGCGCGCGGCGTTGAGCTATTCGACCGAAGTCAACTGGATCGGCGCAGGCACCATCGCCGAAGCCATGGCGCGCATCCGCACCGCCGCTGCCAATGCCCGCCCCGGCGGCTGGCTGATCGTTGCAGGCGGCTGGACCGAGCAGCAGTTCGCCGAGCGCCGGCGTCCGACGATGGCCGAGCTGCAGGAGGCCGCGCCGGACCACCCGGTGTACGTGCAGCTCTTCTACGAAGCGGTGGTGATGACGCCCAAGGCGCTCGAGGCACTCGGCGTTCCCGCCGGCACCCTGCCTGCGGGCATGAAGCCCTCGCCCGACGGTGCGCCGGGCTGGATGACCGGCGACATCGTCGGCATCTCGGCCCTGTTCGACAAGCTGCCCAAGCCGACCTACGACGACAACGTAGCGGGCACGCGCGCCTTCTTCACCGAGCTGAACCGGCTCGGCATTACCGGCCTGGTGGACCCGGGCGGCTTCAGCATTGCGCCCTCGCAGTACGCGGCGCTGTTCGAGCTGTGGCGCGAGAAGGCGCTGACGCTGCGCGTGGCCTACAGCGTGTTCGCACAGAAGCCCGGCGCCGAGCTGCAGGAGTTTCGCGACCTCACGCAGATGCTGCCGATGGGCTTCGGCGACGACATGCTGAAGTTCAACGGCCTGGGCGAGCGCGTGACGCTCGCGATGTACAACAACAACTTCCCCGACGAGGCGGTGAAGGCGAAGTTCTATGAGCTCATCAAATGGGCGGCCACGAAGAAGCTCGCGGTCACCATCCATTGGCAGGAGAACGGCTCGGTCGATCATCTGCTCGGGCTGTACGAAAAACTGAACGCCGAGGTGCCAATCAACGGCCTGCGCTGGTCCATCGCGCACCTGGACGATGCTTCGCCCGAGACGCTCGCGCGCATGAAGGCGCTGGGCATCGGCTGGACGATGCAGGACGCGATGTACTTCCAGGGCGATCGCGCGCTCGCCGTGCGCGGCGACGCGGCAAGGCGCATGCCGCCCATCGGCACGGCCCTGCGCGCCGGCGTGAACGTGGGCGCTGGCACCGATGCGCATCGCGTGGCCTCGTACAACCCTTTCGTCGCGCTGCAGTGGATGCTCGACGGCAAGACCGTGAGCGGCAAGACGATGCGCGGGCCCGACGAGACACCCACGCGCGAGCAGGCGCTGCGGCTCTACACGGCGGGCAGCGCGTGGTTCAGCTTCGACGAAGGCAGGCGCGGCACGCTGGAGGTCGGCAAGCTCGCGGACTTCGCGGTGCTCGACCAGGACTTCTTCACCGTGCCGCTGGAGCGCATTGGCAAGACCACTTCGCTGATGACCGTGGTGGGCGGGCGCGTGGTCTACGCCGCGCGGCCTTTCGAGGCGGCGGGCACTTCGGTGGCCGTGGCGCCGTAAGACAAGGCGGGCTCCAACGCGTGCCGCACGCGCTCGCGCAGCACCGGCAGCACCTCGCTCTCGAACCACGGGTGGTGCTTGAACCAGCCCGTGTTGCGCGGCGACGGATGCGGCAGCGGAATGAAGCGCGGTGCGTAGTCGGCAAAGGCCTCGACCGTCTCGGTCACGTTGGCGCGCGCGGTCTTGCCCAGGAAGTGGCGCTGCGCGTACTGGCCGATGAGCAATGTCAGCTCGATGCGCGGCATCTGCGCGAGCAGCCTGTCTTGCCACAGCGGCGCGCATTCCTTGCGCGGCGGCAGGTCGCCGCTGTTGCCGCGGCCGGGATAGCAGTAGCCCATCGGCATGAGCGCGATGCGTGCCGCGTCGTAGAAAGTGGCGCGGTCGACGCCGAGCCAGCGGCGCAGTTGCTCACCGCTCTTGTCGTCCCACGGCACGCCGGTCTTGTGAACGGTGAGGCTGGGCGCCTGCCCGACGATCAGCAGCCGCGCGCCGGCACTGGCCTGCACAACGGGACGCGGCCCCAACGGCAGGTGTTCGGCGCAGACGCGGCAGCTGCGGATCTCGGCGAGCAGCGCGTCCACGGGCCTCAGCCGGCGAACGGACGGAAGAAAGCGTTGAGTTCGCTTCCCGCCGCAGCATCCGCGAAACCGTCGAAGCGGCCCTCGTCCGCGAGCGTGCGCGCGGCGCGCATGAAGCCGCCCCAGGCCGCGCGCGCCATGCCGCCGCCCACGCTGACGCGGCGCACGCCCAGTTCGGCGATGTCCACCATGCGCAGTTCGCTGACCCCGCCGACCAGCAGGTTGACCGGCTTGGGCGCCACGGCCGCGACCACCGCCGCGATCTGCTCGCGGGTCTTGATGCCGGGCGCGTAGAGGCAGTCGGCGCCCGCGTTCGCGTAGGCCTTGAGCCGCGCGACGGCGTCGTCGAGGTCGGGCCGGCCGACAAAGAAGTTCTCGGCGCGGCCCACCAGCAGCACGTCGGCGCCCGAGGCGTCGATGGCCTGGCGCGCGGCGCGCATGCGCTCGACCGCCCCGTCGATGGCAAAGAGCGGATCGGCCGCGTTGCCGGTCGAGTCCTCGATCGACAGGCCCGCCACGCCGGTCTCGATGGCCAGGCGCACGCTCTCGGCCACGCCTTGCGCGTCGACGGCAAAACCGTTCTCGAAGTCGGCGTTCACGGGCAAGTCGGTGGCATCCACCAGCTCACGCAGATGAGCAAGGATCGATTCGCGCGACATCGCGCCGTCGGCATGGCCTTGCGACCACGCGAAACCGGAGCTGGTGGTGGCCAGTGCCTTGAAGCCCAGGCCTTCGAGGTAGCGCGCGCTGCCCGTGTCCCAGGGGTTCGGGATGACGAAGCAGCCTCGTTCGTGAAGGGCGCGGAAGTCGGCGCGTTTCTGGGCGACGGTGCGGGTCATGGGAGCCTCATCTTTCTGCGTGCGTGGCAACAACGAGCCCTGCATTCTGACGCAGCCCCCGCGGCCCGGCGCTCTGGGTCAGCACTCCACCACGTTCACCGCGAGCCCGCCCAGCGAGGTTTCCTTGTAGGTGGACTTCATGTCCTCGCCGGTCTGCTTCATCGTGCGGATCACGGCGTCGAGCGACACGTAGTGGCTGCCGTCGCCGCGCAGCGCCATGCGCGCCGCGTTGATGGCCTTCACCGCGCCCATCGCGTTGCGCTCCACGCAAGGGATCTGCACCATGCCGCCCACCGGGTCGCAGGTCAGGCCCAGGTTGTGCTCCATGCCGATCTCGGCCGCGTTCTCGACCTGCGCGGGCGTGGCGCCGAGCACCGCGGCCAGTGCGCCGGCCGCCATCGAGCAGGCCACGCCCACCTCGCCCTGGCAGCCGACCTCAGCGCCCGAGATCGATGCGTTGGCCTTGTAGAGCATGCCGATGGCGGCGGCGGTGAGCAGGAAATCGACGATGCCGTCGTCGCTCGCCTGCGGCGCGAAGCGCTGGTAGTAGTGCATCACGGCCGGCACCACGCCCGCCGCGCCGTTGGTGGGCGCGGTGACCACGCGGCCGCCGGCCGCGTTCTCTTCGTTCACCGCCATCGCGAAGGCATTGACCCAGTCCATCACCGCGAGCGGGTCGGCCGCGCCGGCCTGCGCCAGCAGTTCGCGGTTCAGCTCAGGCGCGCGGCGGCGCATGCGCAGCGGCCCGGGCAACGCGAGCGCGGCGAGCGGGTTGTCGATGCCGAAGCCGCGTTGCACGCACTGCTGCATCACGCTCCAGATGCGCAGCAGGCCGCTGCGCACTTCGGCTTCGGGCCGCCACACGCATTCGTTGCGCATGACCAGCGCGGCCACGCAGAGGCCGGTGGCGCGGCACTGCGCCATGAGCTCGTCGCCGGTCGAGAAGGGATGCGGCACGCTGGACGCGGCGGCCGCCGTCTCGGCCACGGCCTGCCCGCCTTCGACCACAAAGCCGCCGCCGACCGAGAAGTACGCGGCCTCGGCCAGCACGGCACCATCGGCCGCGAAAGCCGTGAAGCGCATGGCGTTCGGGTGCTCGGGCAGCGACTCCTCGCCGCGAAAGGCAATGTCGCGCACGCGGTCGAAGGCGATGGGTGTGGTGCCCAGCAGGCTCAGTTGCCCGGTGCGGCGCAGTGCATCCAGGCGGGGCTGCACGGTCTCGGGCCGCACGGTGTCGGGCGCGTCGCCGAAGAGCCCGAGGATCACGCCCTGGTCGGTGGCGTGGCCGTGGCCGGTCGCGCCGAGCGAGCCGAACAGGTCCACATGCAGCCGCGCGACCCGCGCCAACACGCCTTGCCGTTCGAGCGACTGCGCGAACATGAGCGCGGCGCGCATCGGCCCCACGGTGTGCGAACTCGAAGGGCCGATGCCGATCTTGAAGATGTCGAAGGCGGAGAGCATCAGCGCATCATGCGACGGGAAGCTGCTGCTTGACCAGTGCCACCCAGTAGGCGGCACCCAGCGGCAGGATGTTGTCGTTGAAGTCGTAGTACGGGTTGTGCACGTTCGGGTCGTTCGGGCCTTCTCCTGCACCGATGCCGATGTACGCACCCGGGCGCTTCTGCAGCATGAACGCGAAGTCTTCCGAACCCATGGCCGGCGGAATGTCGGTGTGCACCTGCGCGCGCTCGACCAGGCTGGCGGCGGCGGCGATGGCGGCGTCCGTCTCGGCGGGCGTGTTGACCACGCCGGGGTAACCACGGCGATAGTCGAGCGTTACCTTCGCGCCGTGCGTGGCGGCCACGCCGTCGCAGATCTGCTGCATGGCCGCCTGGGTCTTGCCCTGGATGGCGGCATCGAGCGTGCGCACGGTGCCGCGCAGCACCACCGTTTCGGGGATCACGTTCCAGGTGTCGCCGCCGTGGATCTGCGTGACACTGACCACGGCCGAGTCGGTCGCGCCGGTGCGGCGGCTCACGATGGTCTGCAATGCATTGATGAGCTGGGCCGAGACCACGACCGAGTCGATGCCGGTCTCTGGCATGGCGCCGTGGCTGCCCTTGCCGGTGATGATGATCTCGAAGGTGTCGAGATAGGCCGTCATCGTGCCCTTGCGGATGGCGAACTGGCCGCGCGGCAGCGCCGGGAAGTTGTGCATGCCGTAGACGGCATCGGCCGGAAACTGCTCGAACAGGCCCTCCTCCACCATCACGCGACCGCCGCCTTCGTTCTCCTCGGCGGGCTGGAACACGAACTGCACCGTGCCCTTGAAGGGCTTGTGGCGCGACAGGTGCTCGGCCGCGCCCAGCAGCATGGCGGTGTGGCCGTCATGGCCGCAGGCGTGCATCTTGCCCACGCACTTGGAGGCATGCGCCTGCGTGCCCAGCTCCTGCATGTTGAGCGCGTCGAGGTCGGCGCGCAGCGCGATGCTCGGGCCTTCTCCGTTCTTCAGCGTGCCGACCACGCCGGTGCCGGCCAGGCCGCGATGCACCGGCAGGCCCATCAGCATCAGCGCGTTGGCAACGACGTTGGCGGTGCGGTGTTCCTCGAAGGCGGTCTCGGGGTTGGCGTGGATGTCGCGGCGCCAGCTCAGCATGCGGGCGCGGGTGTCTTCGGCAATTTCGGGATCGCGGTACATGGGATTGATCTCGGTGGATGAACAGGAACTGGATGGACTTTGCGGGGAACACCGCGGAACCGGCTTTGCCGGGCCGCAGGTGTTGCCCCCGGTAGGGGGTTGGCGAAGCGACACGAAGTGCGCGAAGCCTGGGGGCGAGCCTTGGTTGTCAGTGGAAGAATTCGGCGATCAACGTAGCACCGAGGAAAGTGCCGGCCGTGGCTGTGAGCGACACCACCACGATGCGCCAGCCCAACTGGCGGAACATCGGCACGTCTTTCGCAACCGAGAAGCCGGCCAGTGCCAGCACGGGCGTGGTGAAGGCCAGGAAGTTGAGCTTGCCGGTGAGCGCGATCAGCGCGTCGGAGAACGGAAACAGCCCCGGAATGCCCGCCACGGTAGCCACCACCGACAGGACCAGCACCATCGGCAGGCGCGGCGCGAGGCGCTTGATGCCCTCGACCGTCAGCGCGATCAGCGCCACCACAGCCATGCCTTCGAGCGACACCAGCATCGGCACCTTGTAGGTCAGCGAATTGCCGATGAGCACGCCGCCCCCCACCACCGCCCAGGCGATGAGCGTGTCGCGCAGCGACATGGCGCCGCCGTGCGGCATGCCGGCCTGCGCAATCTGCGACATGGCCCCTGTGCCAGCCGCCGCCTGCGCGCCGCGCTTCGAGAAGCGGCCCAGCACCGGCTCCAGCTTGCCGTAAAGCCACGAACACAGCGGCAGCGACAGGAACAACGTGAAATAGAAGCCGGCCACAGTGGTCAGCAGGTTCGAAGCGGCGGCAATGGCGGTGAGCTGCGGCAGCATCTCGGCCGGCTGCTGCGCGGCGATGGCGCCCAGTGCCGCCGCCATCAGGCTGCCCGAGCCCACGCCGGCGCCCATGGCCAGCGAGCGTGGGTCGAAGATGTGCAGGCTGGCGATGAAGCCCGCCAGCACCGCGATGAAGAGCGCGCCCAGCACCGTGCCGGTGATGTACTCGGCCAGCACGCCGCGGCCTTCGGGCGAGGCCATGCCGTACTTCTCGCCGATGATCACCAGGTTGCCCTCGCGGCCCACCGAGAAAGTGGCGCCCACGGCTTCGCGCTTGATGCCCAGCAGCAGCGCCAGCGGCAGGCCCAGCGCCAGCGTGCCCAGCGCATGGCCGAACTCCTGGAACAGCAGCGCCCAGCCGGCCTGCTTCACCTGCGGCAGCGCGGCGCCGACCGTGAGGCCCAGTTTCACCACGAACAGCAGCAGGCCCGCGTTCAGCAGGCCACCGGCGAACGACTGCTCGGCCGTGGCCACGCGCAGAACGACCGGCACGCGGCGCTGCGCAATGCCCCACGCGGCCGCGATCAGCAGCGCCCACAGCATCGGCAGCAGCGCCACCTTGCCCGGGCCGACGCTGAACTGCACCGGCCCGATCAGCTCGGCCGCGGCCACGATGGCCAGGGTGACGAGCGCGAGCTTGAGTTTTCCGGAGGCGCTCGAGGGCGCGGCGGTGGCGAGAACGGAGGCTGCAGAGGTCATCGGTGGGGGCTCATCTGGCGCGGTTGGAACGAATGCCGGCAAGTTTCCGCATGTAGGCCTATTGCATCAATGACAGTAAATCGAGATATTCGATGCATTGAATGCAACACTCAGGAGGCCGGGCCATGGACGACAAGCTCGACACGCGCCGCGTGCGCTACTTCATGCAGGTGCTCGACAGCGGCTCGGTGCGCGGTGCTGCCGACGTGCTCGACATGGACCCCTCGGCCGTGAGCCGCGCCATCGGCATCCTGGAGCAGGAGTGTGGCGTGCCGCTGCTGGAGCGCCACGGCCGCGGCGTGGTGGCCACCGACGCGGGCGAAATGCTGGCCGGCTACGTGCGGCGCCAGAACAGCCAGAAGCAGCACCTCATGGCGCAGATGGATGGCATCCGCAAGATCGAGCGCGGCCACATCGACATCGTGGCGGGCGAGGGCTACATCGACTGGCTCATGCGCCGCAGCCTGCGCGACTTCATGACCACGCACCCGAAGATCACCGTCGACCTCGACGTGGCCAGCACCGACGAGATCGTGCGCCGCGTGGTCGAGGAGCGCGCCCACATCGGCATGCTGTTCCAGCCGCCGAAGGACGAACGGCTGACCTCGCACCAGTCGCACCCGCAGCCGATTCAGGCGATGGTGCTGCGCTCGCACCCGCTCGCGCAACTGGGCCGCCCGCTCAAGCTGGCCGACCTGTTGCCCTACCCCGGCGCCACGCTGCACCGCAACTTCGGCGTGCGCCAGCACATCGAGGCGGCCGAGATCAGCGAAGGCGTGCGCCTGCCTTCGGTGCTGACCACCACCTCGTTCAGCGCGCTGGGCCACTTCGTGTCGGCCGGGCTCGGCTACACGCTGGGCACGCGCATCTCGCTCACGCCCAATGCCAGCAACCCCGAGCTGATCGAGCTGCCGATGAAGAACCCGCTGCTGTCGCAAGGGCGCTCGCACATCGTGTCGCGGCACGGCCGCATGCTGTCGCCGGCTGCAGCGGAGCTGCTGCGGCGCATCGTGGCGGACATGCGGCGCTATGCCGACGAGACGCCCGGCAAGGAGAAGCGCGCGGCCACGCGCGGCCGGGCGGCCGCGGCATGACTGGCCGCATTGCGCGCCCGGCCCTTTCGGTGTTCTGATCGGGCCCCATGTCCTACGTCATTGCGCTTTTCATCCACCTGCTGTGCGCCGCCTTCTGGGTCGGCGGCATGGCCACCATGCACTTCGCGGTGCGCCCGTCGGCGGTCGCCACGCTGGAGCCGCCGCTGCGGCTGCGCATGATGGCCGCGACGCTGCGGCGCTTCTTCGTCGGCGTGGATGCGGCCGTCACGCTGCTGTTCGTGACCGGCGTGACGATGATCCTCTCGGCCGGCGGCTTCCGCGCCGTGCACTGGCGCATCGAGGCGATGATGAGCATCGCGATCGTGATGGCCGCGATCTATGTCTACATCCGCGCGTCGGTGTTCAGGGCGCTGCGGCGCGCGGTGGACGAAAGCGCATGGCCAGCGGCGGCCGCGCGGCTGAACACCGTGCGCCAGTTGGTGATGGTGAACCTGGCGCTGGGGGTCGTGGTGTTCGGGGTGGCGACCATGGGACGGGCGGGGTAGGCAGCGCCCGCCACGCCCCCCTGCCTCACGAAGCCTGGGCGAAACGGTAGTCCAGGTGCGTCACCAGCGCCGAGCCGTCGGCGCGCACGGGCACCAGCTTCATCTCGCCGGGTGCGAGGCCGTCGAGCAGCCGCTTTCCCGCGCCCAGCAGGTTCGGCGCGACGTGGATCGTGCATTCATCGAGCAAGCCTGCCCTGATGGCCTGGCGGACGGTGTCGATGCCGCCGGAGATGCGCACGTCCTTGCCGCCGGCCGCGGCCTTGGCTTGCGCCAGCGCGCTCGCGAGGCCGTCGGTCACGAAATGGAAGGTGGTGCCGCCCTGGCGCACCCAGGGTTCGCGGGGCGAATGCGTGAGCACGTACACGGGCCCGCGGAACGGGGGGTTCTCGGGCCAGCCGACCTCGCCTTCGTCGAACATGCGCCGGCCCATGACGTAGGCACCGGTGCGTGCGAACACATGCTGGACCCGCGCGTCGTCGGGTGTGCCCTGCTCGCCACCTCCGCCGGGAATGCCGAGGATTTCGCGGAAGGTGGCGGTCTGGAAGATCCAGCCGTGCATGGCTCGGCCACCGTCGCCCATCGGATTGCCGGGGCTGGCGTTCGGACCGGCCATGTACCCGTCGAGCGAGATGCCCACGTCGAAGAAGACCTTGCTGCTCATACGTCGCTTTCCGGCGGCGAAGCCGGCCTGGGTTGCAGAGAAGGCGGAGTCTATGCGCGAGCCCGCCCGCTGCAAACAGGGGGCGGGCTCGCGCATATCGGCGAAAAGGCTCAGGCCAGATTCAGCTCGACATGGATGTTGCCGCGCGTGAGCTTGGAGTAAGGACAGGTCTGGTGCGCGGTGTCGACCACGGCGCGCGCGGTCTCGCGGTCCAGGCCCGGCAGGCTCACGTCCAGGCGCGCCTGCAGCACGTACTGGCCTTCCTGCAGCACCAGGTCGACCTCGGCATCCACCGCCAGGTCGGCCGGCAGCTTGACCTTCAGGCCGCCCGCGGCCTTGCCCATGGCACCGATGAAGCAGGCCGACCAGCCGGCCGCGAACAGTTGCTCGGGGTTGGTGCCCGTGCCGTTGCCGCCGGGGGGCGACAGCTGGATGTCGAGGTTGCCGTCGCTGCTGCGCGATGCGCCCTGGCGGCCGCCGGTGGTGTGGGTCTTGCCGGTGTAGAGAACTTGCTTGTCGGTCATGGTGCTTCTTTGGATGAGAGGGGATCGTGGTGGAAGTGGCGTTGTGCGGGCCGGGCTCAGAGGGCCAGGCGGTCGATGCCGTGGGCCGTGGCAACGGCCTGGGCGCGCACCGCGGCGCGGTCCAGCGTGCTGGTGAAGCGCTCGTCGGGGCCGGCGCCTGCACCGTCTGCGTAGATGTTGCCGGCGCGGGCCGCGGCGATGGCGCCGGCGCGAGCCTGGGCACGGTCGCTCAGGCCGGCCATGACGGCGGGCACGCCTGCGGTGGCGCCGTCGGCGTACGGGTCGGCACCGTGGGCGGCGACCACACCCGCGGCTTGCACGGCGGTGCGGCTGGCGGACGACTGGAATTGCAGGACGCCCTGGTAGTCCTCTGCGCTGGCGCCGATGGCGAAAGCGGAAAGAGCGGCGGCGGCGATCAGGAGCTTGGTGGTTTTCATGGCAATGTCTTTCAAAGACGAAGGGTGAAGGAGTCGGTTGAACACCATCGCCTCCTCGGTGCATGTGTCGTCGGTGGCGATGCATGAATTACATCGGCGGGCTGTATCCACGATGTGTCGGGCCACCGGCAGATTTGCATGCGCGTGTGTACGCTGCGCCGGCCAGACACAGTGGCGTACAAACCGAAAGAAAAAACCGAAGAGCGGGCGCTCAGGAGCAGCCTGGCGGCCGGGCTGCAGCTAGGCGGCCGGGCCCTTGAGCTCGACGGTGTTGCCGTCGGGGTCGCTCAGGTAGATCGACGGGCCGTAGCCCTCGGCGCCGAAGTTGTTCTGCACATCGCCGTGAAGGGCCACGCCGTGGCGCGCCATCAGCGCGCGGATGTCCGCTTCGTCGAAGGGCTCGATGCGCAGGCAGAGGTGGTCGACGTTGCGGCCCTCGGCGCCGGGCAACGCACCGCCCTGGCGGCCCAGCGGGCCGTCGGGTGTGACGAGATCGATGAGGCTGGCGCCGGCACGCAGGTGCACCAGGCCCAGGTCGTCGCGGCGCTTCTCGACGTTGCATCCGAGCACGTCGACATAGAACGCGACGGCGCGTTCCATGTCCTTCACGCGCAGCACGATGTGGTCGATGCGCAGCACCGAGAACGGCGGGCGCACCGGTCTCGTCATGTGCGCCTCTTCAGACTACGCCGGCTGAGCGCAGGGCATCGAAGCGTGCCGCATCGATGCCCATTTCCGCCAGCACTTCCTGCGTGTGCTGCCCCAGCGCCGGCGGCGCATGGCGCAGCACCGGCGGCGTGGCCGACAGGCGCAGCGGGCTCGCCACGCCGGAGATGCTGGCGATGCCGTCGCCCGCGTCGCGCGGCAGCGTGACCTTCAGGCCGCGCGCCTGGACTTGCGCATCGTCGAAGGCCTGCGCGATGTCATTGATCGGGCCGCAGGGCACGGCCTTGTCCTCGAGCAGCGAGACCCACGCGGCCGTGGTGCGGGTGCGCGTGAGTTCTTCCATCATGGGGATCAGCACCAGGCGGTGCTTCACGCGCAGCGTGTTGGTCGCGAAGCGTGCGTCACTCGCCCATTCCGCGTGGCCGGCCGCTTCGCAGAAGCGCGCGAACTGCCCGTTGTTGCCGATGGCCAGCAGCATCGAACCATCCTGCGTCGGAAAGTCTTGATAAGGTGCGAGGCTCGGGTGCGTGTTGCCCTGGCGCCCGGGCGCCTTGCCGGTGTTGAGGAAGGCGCTGGCCTGGTTCGCGAGGATGGCCATGCCCACGTCGAGCAGTGCCATGTCGATGTGCTGGCCTTCGCCGGTGCGGTCGCGCACCTGCAGCGCCGCGAGGATGGCCGTGCTGGCGTAGACGCCGGTGAACAGGTCGGTCAGCGCCACGCCCACGCGCAGCGGACCGCCGCCGGGCACGTCGTCGGGGCGGCCGGTGATGCTCATCATGCCGGTCATGGCCTGGATCATCAGGTCGTAGCCCGCGCGCTCGGCGTACGGGCCGTCGTGGCCGAAGCCGGTCACGCTGCAGTAGATGAGGCGCGGGTTGGCCGCGCGCAGGCTCTCGTGGTCGAGGCCGTATTGCTTCAGGCCGCCGGTCTTGAAGTTCTCTACCACGATGTCGGCCTGCGCCGCCATCTGCTTGAGCAGCGCCTGCCCGTCGGGCGTGGCCATGTCGATGGTGACCGAGCGCTTGTTGCGGTTGCAGGACGTGAAGTAGCTGGCCTGGTCGGTATCGTTGCCGTCCGCGTCCTTGATGAAGGGCGGGCCCCAGGTGCGCGTGTCGTCGCCGACGCCGGGGCGTTCGATCTTGACGACGTCGGCGCCCAGGTCCGCGAGGATCTGCGTGCACCACGGGCCCGCGAGCACGCGGGACAGATCGAGGACCTTGATGCCGTCGAGTGCCGCAGCAGGTTTGTTCATCGTCATCTACGTCAGTGTTGTCTTGCAGTTCGAGGGATGCCGCGGAACCGGCTTTGCCGGGCCGCTGGCATCGCCCCCTGAAAGGGGGTTGGCGTCTACACGAAGTGAGTAAGACTGGGGGTTAGTTCGAAAACGCTGCGATGCCGGTGATGGCGCGGCCAAGGATGAGCGCGTGGATGTCGTGCGTGCCTTCGTAGGTGTTGACCACTTCCAGGTTCACCAGGTGGCGTGCCACGCCGAACTCGTCGCTGATGCCGTTGCCGCCCATCATGTCGCGCGCCATGCGGGCGATGTCGAGCGACTTGCCGCAGTTGTTGCGCTTCATGATCGAGGTGATTTCGACGGCAGCAATGCCTTCGTCCTTCATGCGGCCCAGGCGCAGGCTGCCTTGCAGGCCCAGCGTGATCTCGGTCTGCATGTCGGCCAGCTTCTTCTGGATGAGCTGGTTGGCGGCCAGCGGGCGGCCGAACTGCTTGCGGTCCAGCGTGTACTGGCGGGCGCGGTGCCAGCAGTCTTCGGCGGCACCGAGCGCGCCCCACGAGATGCCGTAGCGGGCGCTGTTCAGGCAGGTGAACGGGCCCTTGAGGCCCTGCACTTCGGGGAAGGCGTTTTCTTCAGGGCAGAACACGCCATCCATGACGATTTCGCCAGTGATGCTGGCGCGCAGGCCGACCTTGCCGTGGATCGCGGGGGCGCTCAGGCCCTTCATGCCCTTCTCGAGCACGAAGCCGCGGATCGGGCCCACGGTGCCGCTTTCGCTGACTTCCTTGGCCCACACCACGAACACGTCGGCGATGGGCGAGTTGCTGATCCACATCTTCGAGCCGCTGAGCGAATAGCCGCCCGGCACCTTCTTGGCGCGCGTGGCCATGCTGCCGGGGTCGGAGCCGTGGTCGGGTTCGGTCAGGCCGAAGCAGCCGATCCATTCGCCGGTGGCGAGCTTGGGCAGGTACTTCTGCTTCTGGCCTTCGGTGCCGAATTCGAAGATGGGCACCATCACCAGCGAGCTCTGCACGCTGGCCATCGAGCGGTAGCCGGAGTCGACGCGCTCGACTTCGCGGGCGATCAGGCCATAGGCCACGTAGTTGAGGCCGGGGCCGCCGTATTGCTCGGGGATCGTGGGGCCGAGCAGGCCGAGTGCGCCCATTTCGCGAAAGATGGCGGGGTCGGTCTCGCCGGTGCGGAAGCCCTCGATGACGCGGGGCGCGAGGCGCTCCTGGCAGTAGGCATTGGCCGCGTCGCGGATCATGCGTTCTTCGTCGGTCAGTTGCTGGTCGAGAAGAAGGGGGTCGTCCCAGTGGAATTGCGCTTTGGCGGCCATGTGGCTGTCTCCGGAAATTAGGGGAAAGGTGAAAAGAGGGGGAATGGGGCCGATGCTAGCCATGCGGGGGGCATGACGCAAACGATGATTCCGCACCCAGATATGCGTTCGTAGAATGTCTTGCAAGATGTTCGATCGGCCTCTCCATTGGTGAGGCCGAGGTTTCATACATACACCCGAGGCATACATGCGCCGCAAGATCCCACCCCTGCAAACCCTCGTGTGCTTCGACGCCGCCGCGCGCCACGAGAGCTACACCCGCGCTGCGCAGGAACTGGCGCTCACCCAAAGCGCCGTGTCGCGCCAGATCGGCACGCTCGAGGCCTTCCTGGGCGTGGCGCTGTTTCGCCGCACGCGGCACGGCGTGGCGCTCACGGCGAGCGGTGCGGCCTATGCGCGGCAGATCACCAAGCGGCTCGAGGCGATGGAGCGCGACACGCTCGACGCCATGGCGCACCAGGGCGAAGGCGGCTCGCTGTCGCTGGCGGCCGTGCCCACGTTTGCGACGCGCTGGCTGATGCCGCGCCTGAAGGGCTTTGCGGCACTGCAGCCCGACGTGGTGGTGCACATCGAGACGCGCACCCGCCCCTTCCTGTTCGCCGATGCGGAGTTCGACGCGGCGCTGTATGCCGGCACGCCCGCACAGGTCGAGAACTGGGCCGGCACGCACGCGCTGCTGCTGATGCATGAAGACGTGGTGCCGGTGTGCAGCCCTTCCCTGCTGCCACGCGGCAAGGCCGTGGCGCCGGCAGCCATCGCGAAGATGCCGCTGCTGCAGCAGAGCACCCGGCCCGACGGCTGGCGCCAGTGGTTCGATGCGCAGCAGATCGACGCGCCCAATGCGCGCGGCGGCCCGCGCTACGAGCTGTTCTCGATATTGGCCGCGGCCGCGTCGCACGGGCTCGGCGTGGCGCTGATGCCGACGATGCTGGTGGCCGACGAACTGGCGCGCGGCGAACTGGTGGTGGCGTGCGCGCGGCCGCTGTCGGGCGAGCGCAACTACTACCTCGTGACGCCGGAGCGCGCCGACCAGCGGCCGCTGCTGAAGTTCTTCAGCGACTGGCTGCTGGCGCAGGCACGGCAGGAGCCCGGGCGCGAGACGGCTTGAAGGGGCCGGCGACCTTCTCGAGCCACGGATCGCAGACGGCCCGCAGTTCAGGGTCCATGTCGAACTTGGGATCGCGCGCATCGAACAGGACCGACTTTTTCGCCTGCGCCCGCACCAGTGCGAAAGCGCTCTTCCCGGAACGGCTGTTGTCGAACATCAGCGTCATGTTCGCGATCTGTGCCGCATGGCCGACCGCTGCCTGCGTGCGGGGAAAGCGCTCGACCAGCTTCCCGCGGTCCACGTCGTGGCCGCCCTGCTGCTTGCGGGTGCTCACGCGGAAGATGGACATGTCCACCGAGACCAGGCCGACGAAAAGCAGCACGACGAAATACCCCGCCTCCTGCATCGCGCGGATGTCGTCCGCCTTCGACGCATGGCCGCCGCCGGGCAGCGGCTTCCAGTGGGAGAACACCGTCTCGAACGCAAACGGCATGCGCTGGTCCATCACCAGGCTCTTGAAGGCGCGCACGCCTTCCTGCGACAGGACCTGCCATTTCTCGTCGTCGTCGCGCAGGCGCTGGGCCCAGGCGGGGATGTGCCCGGTGGCGGGGTCGGCATCCGGCAGGATGGACATCATCATCCGGTCGGCGTTGATCAGCGGCATCTGCAGCGATGCCGCCAGGCGCGAATACCAGAGCGTGGATTTTCCGGAGCCGTTGTGGCCCGCCAGGACGAAGGCCACCGGACGCGGGCCGCGCGTCTGCTCGAGGAGCTTCCCGAGCTTCGGTGGGCGGCGGCTCACGCCTTGCTCGCGCGGAACCTGCCGTCGACCAGGCGGCCAATGACCTTGGTGCCGTCGGCTGCTTCGCGAATGACCTGGGTCGGGTCCTGCGGGTAGGCGGAGTAGGCGAATATCCGGGCCGCGTTGGGTCCGCGGAAGACGACCGACCTGTCGATGCCGGGCTTGTCGAGTGCGCGGGCCGCCTTCTTCAACAGTTCCGTCGTGTTGTCCTCGGGGCGGACCACGGCGCGCGGAGCCTTGCCGACCTTGACCAGCGCCATGCCGCGCCCCAGGGTCGCAACCGATCGGCCCTGGACCATTTGCCCTGCCGAGCCTTCGCGTGCGATGGTTTTTGCTCTTGCCATGGCCGGATGATCGCTCAAAACGGAAGCCGCCTGCCACCTGCTGCGCCAAAGCCCGCACCGCCGCATACCCGCGTCCGGAAACGGCGAGCCTCGCAGGCCCGCAGGCGAGACACTGCGCGCATGACAGCCCCAGCCTCCCAGGTCGACGCCCTCGACTGGCCCCGCATCGAAGACGACCTTGCCACCCGCGGCTGCGCCACCACCGGCGCCGCGCTCTTCACTCCGAAGGAATGCGCCGCCCTCGTGGCCATGTACGACCAGCCCCGCCACTTCCGCAGCCGCGTCGTCATGCAGCGCCACGGCTTCGGCCAGGGCGAGTACCAGTACTTCGCCAACCCGCTGCCGCCAAAGCTCGCGGCATGGCGCGGCGCGCTGTACGAACGCCTCGCGCCGCTGGCCAATGCATGGGCCGCGGCAATGGGCCTTCCGGCCGACTACCCGCCGGACCACGCGGCCTACCTCGCGCGCTGCCACGCGGCGGGCCAGCTGCGCCCCACCCCGCTGCTGCTGCGCTACGACGAGGGCGACTACAACTGCCTGCACCAGGACCTGTACGGCGACCTGCAGTTCCCGTTGCAGCTCACCGTGCTGCTGAACCGGCCCGGCGAAGACTTCACCGGCGGCGAGTTCGTGCTGACCGAACAGCGCCCGCGCATGCAGTCGCGCGCCGAGGTGGTGTCACTCGCGCAGGGCGAGGCGGCGATCTTCGCGGTCAATCAGCGGCCGGTGGCGGGCACGCGCGGCAGCTACCGCGTGACGATGCGCCACGGCGTGAGCCGCGTGCGCTCGGGGCGGCGGCATACGCTGGGCATCATCTTTCACGACGCCCGCTGACGAGCCGCTGCCGCGGCCGGTCCCGGCAGGCCCGGGCCGCCGCGCCCGAAGGGCGAAGTCGAGCGAAAATCACGCCTGCCTCCGGCGCCCACCAGGATCCCCGACACCAATGATCGGGGCCGTGAGCCCGCCGGAAGCGGCCCGCGGCCTCGATGCAGCGGGCGCGCTCGAATGGTCGTCAGGGAGCTGTATGAACAAGAAGTCGTCCGGGAATCCGGAAGCGGCGGGAAAGCCGTCGATCGAAACTGCGGCCGCACCGGCCGCACCGCCCGGGCGTTCGCGCCGCTTCAGGGTGGACGTGGGCACCATCGTCAGTGCCGTGGCGCTGACACAGTCGCTGTTGCTGGTCTCGCTGGGCTACTGGGGGTCGCAGCGGCTGGTGTCGCGCATCGGCGTGTCCGCGCACAAGGCCAACCACCACCGCACCGAAGACAAGGTGCTGGCCTTTCTGCAGAAGGCCGAGTCGGTCGTCAACGCTGTGGGCACAGCCCCCAGCCTGCGCCCAGCGGGCGAACACGCCGAAAGAACAGCCGAGCTGCTCTGGACGCTGCTGCAGCAGTCGCCCGAGCTCGACAGCATCTACGTCAGCAACGAGAAGGGCCAGATGCTGATGGCACTGCGCTACCCTGTGCCGGCCATGCGCCATATCGAGCGCGGCGCGGGATTCACCACCGAGACGTGGCAGTACATGCTGCCCCTGGACGCCGAGGCCGACGTGCAGCAGCGCTTCGCCACGCAGCGCCTCGCGTCCTTCCGCAGCAGCTACGACCCGACGCAACGCGGCTGGTATGTGCAGGCCCACAAGGCACAGGGGCCGGTCTGGACGCAGCCGTACGTATTCGCCGCCGCGCAGGAGCTGGGCGTGACCTACGCGCTGCCGAGCCAGCGCAGCTATGCGGACAGCGCGGCGCAGGCCATGGTGGTGGCGGGCGATGTGTCGCTGGGGCGGCTGTCGGAATTCGTGCGCCAGTTCAGCAGCGACGGCTACGGCGACAGCGCCCTGCTGAGCGCCGACGCCCGGGTGCTCGCGCGCAGCGACATGCCGGGTGTGCTGCATCAGCTGGAGCCGCCGGCCGGCGTGCTCGGCGCCTTGTACGCGAACACGGTGATCGGCGGCACGGCGGACAGTGGCTCGAACAAGAAGTTCTCCTTTACCTACGAAGGTCGCCGCTACCTGGTGCAGGCCTCGCGCATTCCCAGCACCGGATGGCAGCTCGTGAGCTGGGTGCCCGAAGACATGCTGCTGGGCGAACTGAACCGCGCGGTGCTGTGGGGCCTGTTGCTGGCGCTGGCCTTCCTGGCCATCGCGCTGTTCATCTCGCTGAAGCTGTCGAAGCTGGTGACCTCGCCGGTAGAGAACCTCTCGCACATCGCGCGCAGCATCGGCCTGCTGGAACTCGACAACCTGCCGCGCGAACCGAGCCGCGTGCTCGAGATCCAGCACCTGGACCAGGCGCTGGACGACTCGGCGCGCAGCCTGAAGGCCTTCAGCAAGTTCGTGCCGGTGGACGTGATCAACCAGCTGATCGACGAGGGCCATGCGCTCGCGCCCTCCGGTTCGTCGCGCCGCGTGACCGTGATGTTCACCGACGTGGAGGGCTTCACCTCGATCTCGGAATCGCTGGACACCGACGTGCTGGTGGGCATGCTGACGGAATACTTCAACCTGGCGGCAGGCGTGTTCGCGCGGCACGGCGGCGTGGTCGACAAGTTCATCGGCGACGGCATCATGGTGCTGTGGGGCGCACCCTCCGACCTGAAGGACGCGGAATACCAGGCCTGCGTGGCCGCGCTGGAGCTGCACGTGGAGATGGACGAACTCAACCGCAAGTGGCACGAGCAGGGGCTGCCGAGGTTCCGCACCCGCATCGGCATCCACACCGGCATGGTGATCGCGGGGGTGCTCGGCTCGAACGACCGGCTGTCCTACACCGCGTTCGGCGACGCGATCAACGTGGCGAGCCGCATCGAAGGCATCAACAAGCAGCTCGGAACGCAGACGCTGATTTCCGAGGCCACCTTCGCGGGGCTCGGCGGCCGGCTTCATGCACGCCGCATCGAGGAATTGGTGGAGCTGCGCGGCCGGCAGACGCGCATGGTGCTCTATGAGCTCACGGCCTGAGCTTGCTCGTGGGCGCGAAGCTCACGCGCCCATCATGCGGAGGCACGCTGCGCGGCAAAGGCCACGAACCAGTCGAGGCTGCCGGGGTTGGCCATCGCCTCGCGGTTGACCACCTTCTCGATCGGCTGGCCCAGCAGCAGCTTCTTGATCGGCAGCTCCTGTTTCTTGCCCGAGAGCGTGCGCGGGATCTCGGCCACCTGGAAGATGTCGTTGGGCGCGAAGCGAGGCGACAGCGAAGTCTTGATGGCGTTGTTGATCTTCGCGCGCATGGCCTCGTCGAGCGCCACGCCGGGGCGCAGCACCACGAACAGCGGCATGTAGCTGTCGCGGCCCAGGTATTCGAGATCGACCACCATCGAGTCGAGTACCTCGGGCAGGCCCTCGACCGCGCTGTAGATCTCGCTCGTGCCCATGCGCAGGCCCTGGCGATTGATGGTGGCGTCGCTGCGGCCGTAGATGATGCAGCCGCCGTCGGTGCCGATCTTGATCCAGTCGCCGTGGCGCCATACGCCGGGATAGGTGTCGAAGTAGCTCGACAGGTAGCGCGCGTTGCCCTCGTCGCCCCAGAAGTAGAGCGGCATCGACGGAATCGGCTTGGTGCACACCAGCTCGCCGACCTCGCCGACGACGGGCTGGCCGTTCTCGTTCCAGGCCTCGACCGAATGGCCCAGCTCGCGGCACTGCATCTGGCCCGGCACTTCGGGCAGGTCGCGGTTGCCGCCGACAAAAGCGCCGCAGAAATCGGTGCCGCCGGAGATGTTGCACCACCACACCTCCTTCGAGCCCGCGTCGAGGATCTGCTGCGAGCCCCAGCGCTGTACCTCCTCGGGCAGCGGCGAGCCGGTGCTGCCGAGCGCTCGCACGCGCGACAGGTCGCCGCATTCCTTCGCGACGAGGCCCGACTTCATGCAGTTGGTGAAATAGGCCGCACCCGCGCCGAAGAAGGTGACACGGTGCTTCGCGACGAAGCGCCACAGCACGCCCCAGTCGGGCTTCTCCTTGCTGCCCGCCGGGTTGCCGTCATAGATGCAGATGGTGGCGCCGAAGGCCATGCCCGAGAGCTGCGAGTTCCACATGACCCAGCCCGTGGAGCTGTACCAGTGGTAGCGCTCGCCGAAGTTGTTGGCGCCGTAGCTCGCGCCCACGTCGTTGTGCAGGCCGCAGGCATGCATGGTGAGGATGATGCCGCCCTGCCCGTGCACGATGGGCTTGGGCAGGCCTGTGGTGCCGCTCGAATAGACGATCCAGATCGGATGGTCGAAGGGCAGCCATTCGGGCTCGAAGGCGGCGACCTCGGCATCGTTGCGCGCGATGGCCTGTGTCCATTCGACGTCGTGCGGCACGGCGCTGGCGGCATACGGCGACTTCACGAGCAACAGCTTCTGCACACTTGGCAGCTGGCCGCGCAGCTCCTGCAGCACGGCGCTGCGGTCGAGCGGCTTGCCGCCATAGTGCACGCCGTCGACGGCGATCAGCACCTTGGGTTCGATCTGGCGAAAGCGGTCGGCCACGGCGGCCGTGCCCATGTCGGGCGCGCACACGCTCCAGATCGCGCCGATGCTGGAGCATGCGAGGAACGCGACCATGGTCTCGGGCACGTTGGGCATGTAGGCCGCAACGCGGTCGCCGCGCCGCACGCCGAGCGACTTGAGCATGAGCGCGACCGACGCGACCTGGCGCCGCATCTCCGGCCACGACATCTCGCGCACTTCGCCGCGCTCGTTGTCGCTCACGATGGCGGGCATGCCGGCCGCGTGCGCCGCGTCGACATGGCGCAGCACCTCGCGGGCGTAGTTGACCTGCGCGCCGGGGAACCAGCGCGCGCCGGGCATGCGCGGCTCGGCGAGCACGGCCGTGTGCGGAGTGGGCGACTCGATGCGGGCGTAATCCCAGATGCTCTGCCAGAAGGCGTCGAGCTCGGTGACGGACCAGCGCCACAGGGCGTCGTAGCTGTCGAAGCGAAGGCCGCGCGTCTCGCGCAGCCAGTCTTGATAGAGGCGGATCTGGGGGATGTTGGGGGCGGGCATGGCACGAGCGTAGCGCCGCGAACGAGCGTGCTCAATGGGGGTTGACCTCAGGGTTTGTACGCGTGTTCAATGTTTTTGTACAAGCGTTCAATACGCCCCGATGAGCACCCGCACACCCACCGCAAGGCGCAGCACCTCGCGTGCCGCGACGCCAGCCCCCGCCGCAGTCACCATCGAGACTGCGCGGCCCGACCGCAAGCAGGCGATCCTGCTGGCGGCCGAGAAACTTTTTGCGCAGCACGGCTACCACGTGGTGACGATCCGCCAGATCGCCGAAGAGGCCGGCGTGCCGCTGGCGCTGGTGGGCTACTACTACGGCCAGAAGCACGAGCTGTTTCACGCGATCTTCGAACACTGGAGCCATTCCATCGAGGCGCGGCTCGCGGGACTGGCAGCGGTGAACGTCGACCCCGACGACGCGCGCACGCTGCCGCGCATCATCGATGCCTTCACCGCGCCCGTGCTGGCGCTGCGCGCGAGCGCCGAGGGCGAGTACTACGCGCTGCTGGTGGCGCGCGAGCTCTACCACGCCACCGAGGAAGCCGACCGCGTGCTGCGCAGCTACTTCGACCCGCTGGCCGAGGCCTACATCGACGCGCTGCACCTCGCGCTGCCGCACGCCACGCGCAGCCAGGCGGCCTGGGGCTACCAGTTCGCGCTGGGCGCGCTGCTGCACCACCTGAACGACAGCCGCATCGAACGCCTCACGCGCGGCGAGAACAGGCGCGCCGACCCGGCCGTGGCGCCGATGCTCGTGAACTTCATCGTCGGCGGCCTGCGCGCCGCACTGCCGCGCCCGAAGACCGCCAGAACCCCACGCACGAGAACCACCCCCAGGAGACAAAAGACATGATGAAACGACGCACCCTGCTGTCGGCGCTTGCCGCAGCATCGGCCGCCGCCGCACTGCCTTCGCGCGCCCAGTCCAACCCGAAGATCGTGTTCGGCTACACGGCCGTGACCGACTTCGCCTCGGTGTTCGTGGCGGCCGAAGAGGGCTACTTCAAGAAGCGCAACCTCGACGTCGAGCTCAAGTTCATTCCGCTGAATTCGACGATCCCGGCGGCACTGCAGTCCGACTCGCTGCAGATTGGCGGACCCACGCCCTCGGTCTTCCTGCAGGCGGTGGATGGTGGCCTGGACCTCGTGCTGGTGGCCGGCGGCGGCCTCACCTCGAAGACGATCACCGGCTTCGGCCTGGTGGCGCGCGCGGGCTCGGGCATCAAGGGGCCGCAGGACTGCGTGGGCAAGAAGATCGGCGTGCCGGGCCTCGGCGCCTTCCTGCACGTGACCTTCCGCGCGTGGCTGAAGGACAGCGGCGTGGACTACCGCAAGGTGAACTTCGTCGAGGCCGCGTTCCCGCAGCACGCCGACCTGCTGCGCGGCGGCTCGGTCGATGCGGTGGTGTCGGCCGACCCGTTCATGAGCCGCATCACCGAGAGCGGTGCGGGCTACGTGGCCTCGTACTACTCGACCTTCCTGCCGGAGAACAACCAGACCATCGTGCATGCGGCCAAGCGCGAGTGGGTGGCGAAGAACCCGGCCGCTGCGCGCGCGTTCCGCGAGGCGCTGGTCGAATCGGCCGCCTTCATGCAGCAGCCGAGGAACGACGCCAAGGTGCGCGCGGCCATCGGCAAGTACATCAAGCTCCCGCCCGAGGTGCTGGCCAAGGTGCAGATCTCGCCGCCCGGCCCCGTGGTGACGGAAAAGCAGCTCGCCTACTGGACCGGGCTGATGAAGGAGCAGGAAATGCTCAAGACGAGCATCGACGTGGCGAAGCTGGTGGCGAAGTGATCGCAGCACCCGCCCCCGTCACCGCGCGCGCCGCACTGTCGGCGAGCGCCTTTCGTTCGCCGACCGTCCCCACGATGCAAGCCACCCCCTTCCTGTGCTTCGACGGCGTGACCATCCGCCTCGGCGGACGCGAGATCCTGTCGCCCACTTCGTTCGACGTGGCGCGCGGCGAGTTCGTCTGCATCGTCGGCCCGAGCGGCTGCGGCAAGACCACGTTGCTGCGCGCGGCCAGCGGGCTCGTCAGCGCGAGCGCGGGCGAGGTGCGGCGCAACGGCGCGAAGATGACCGAGCCCTCGCGCGAAGTGGCTTTCGTGTTCCAGGACTACGGCCGCGCGCTGCTGCCCTGGCGCACGGTGGAAGGCAACGTGAGCCTCGCACTGGAAGCGGCCGGCGTGCCGGCGGCGGAACGCGCGCCGCGCATTGCCGATGTGCTCGCCAAGGTCGGCCTCGCGAAGCATGCGCACAAGTTTCCGGTGCAGTTGTCGGGCGGCATGCAGCAGCGCGCACAGATCGCCCGCTGCCTCGCGCAGAAGCCCGACCTGATGATGATGGACGAGCCCTTCGGCGCGCTGGACGCGCTCACGCGCCAGAGCCTGCAGGACGAGCTGGCGCGGCTGGTGCGCGACGACGGGCTCACGGTGCTGTTCGTCACGCACGACCTCGAAGAAGCCATCTACCTCGGCGACCGCGTGATCGCGCTGCAGGCCAACCCCGGGCCGGGGCGGCCGAGCCTCGCGCGGATGATCGACGTGAAGATCCCGCGCCCGCGCGACCAGCTCACGACCAAGGAGCATCCGGAATACCTGCACCTGCGGCGCGAGCTCTTCGCCTTCATCGAGCAGGGCCATGAATAGGCACACCCCCAGTCTTCGCGCACTTCGTGTCGCTTCGCCTACCCCCTCGCCGGGGGCAACACCTGCGGCCCGGCGAAGCCGGTTCCGCGGTGTTCCTGGCAAGGTCCGTCCCTTTGTACTGCCGCTGCTGCTCCTGGCTCTGTTCGAGTGGTACGCGCGGCGCGCGGCCGCGCTGGGCAGCGATGCGCTCGCACCGCCGAGCGCGGCGGCGAAGGCCTTCGTCGGCGCGGCCATGGACGGCTCGCTCTGGCTGGCCACGGGCTTCACGCTCGGCACGGCGGCACTCGGCCTGCTGCTGGGCGCCGTGCTCGGCATTGCGCTGGGGCTGGTGCTCGGGCTCTCGCGCCGCGCGGCGCAGCTCGGCTCTGTCTCCATCGAAGTACTTCGGCCCGTGCCATCCGTCGCGCTGATTCCGCTCGCGATGCTGGGCTTCGGATTCGGCGTGCGCATGGAGCTGGCCATCGTCGCATTCGCCACCTTCTGGCCGCTGCTGGTATTGGTGCAGTCGGCGGTGCAGCAGGTCGAGCCGCGGCTGCTCGAGGTGAGCCGCGTGCTGGGCCTGTCGTCGCGCGAGCGGGCCTTCAAGATCGTGCTGCCGGCCATCGTGCCGCGCCTGTTCGTCGCGCTGCGGCTGGGCGTGGCGGTGGCGCTGGTGGTGGCCGTGACGGTGGAGATCGCGGCCAATCCGAACGGCATGGGCTACGCGATGATGATCGCGCAGCAGAGCTTCGACCCCGCGCTGATGCTCGCGTGGCTGGGCTGGATCGGCGTGGTCGGCTTCGCGGTCAACGCGGGCATGGTGCGGCTGCAGGCCTGGGTCGCACGCCGCATGGGGGTGCAGCCATGAACAACCACCGCAACGACCGGTTCGGCTTGGGGTGGCTGGGGTCGGTGGGCATGCTGCTCGCACTGGTCGCGCTGTGGTGGGTGGCGAGCAACGCGGGCTGGGTCAGCCGCGTGTTTTTGCCGACGCCGCAGGCCACGTTTGCGAGCCTGCTCGAAGGGCTCAATCTCTCTTCGGGCAATTCAGGCAACGGTGAACTGCTCGCCTTCACGCAGGCCACGGTCGGCCGCATGGTCGAAGGCTGGCTGCTCGCGTCGCTTTTCGGCGTGCTGCTGGGCGCGGCCATCGGCGTATCGCCCCAGGTGAGTGCGTGGGTGCAGCCGACGCTGGAATTCATCCGCCCGCTGCCCGCCTCGGCGCTGCTGCCGCTGGCCATCTCCATCTTCGGGCTGAACCCCGGCATGGTGCTCTTCGTGGTCGCATTCGGCGCGATGTGGCCGGTGCTGCTGGCCACGGTGCACGGCTTCGCGGCCGTGGAGCCACGCCTTTCGGAAGTGGCGCGCTGCCTGCAGATGTCGCGCGCGGCGTACACCTGGAAGATGGGCCTGCCCAACGCCATGCCCGACATCCTGGCCGGCATGCGGCTCGCGCTGACCATCGCGCTGGTCGTCGCGGTGGTGGGCGAAATGATCGCCTCGCAAAACGGCCTGGGCCAGGCCATCCTGCTGGCGGCGCGCGCCTTCCGCGCGAGCGACCTGTTCGCCGGCATCGTGCTGCTCGGACTCATCGGCTTCGTGAGCAACGCGCTGCTGGCCCTTGCCGAGCGACGGCTGCTGCGTTGGCAGCGCCCCTGACTCCCCGATTGCTTCTCTCCCCAAACACGAACACCCCACAAGGAGCCTCTTCATGCCACGCAAATTCGTCGATCTCTCGATCTTTCTCGAAAACGATGTGCTCTCCGATCCACCGGCCTTCGCGCCGAAGATCCAGTACTTCACGCATGAGCAGACCTACGAGCAGATCGAACCCTTCTTTCCCGGCTTGAAAAAGGAAGACCTGCCCGACGGCGAAGGCTGGGCCGTGGAACTGGTGCAGCTGTCGACGCACAACGGCACGCACCTCGATGCGCCCTATCACTTCCACTCGACCATGGACAAGGCGCTGGGTGAGAAGAAGCCCGCCATCGCCATCCATGACGTGCCGCTCGAATGGTGCTTCCAGCCGGGCGTGAAGCTCGACTTCCGGCACTTCGCCGATGGCTACGTGGTCACGGCCGACGACGTCGAGGCCGAACTCAAGCGCATCGGCCACACGCTGAGCCCGCTGGAGATCGTGGTGGTCAACACGCGCGCCGGTTCGCGCTACGGCCATCCGGACTACGTGTCGGCCGGCGCAGGCATGGGCTACGAGGCGACGATGTACCTGCTGGAACGCGGCGTGCGCCTCACGGGCACCGACGCATGGAGCTGGGACGCGCCCTTCGTGCACACCGCAAAGAAGTACGGCGAGACGCACGACGCCTCGCTGATCTGGGAAGGCCACAAGGCCGGGCGCGACATCGGCTATTGCCACATCGAGAAGCTGCACAACCTCGAGGCGCTGCCGCCCACGGGCTTCTTCATCAGCTGCTTCCCGCACAAGATCCGCGGCGCGTCGGCCGGGTGGACGCGCGCGGTGGCGATCTTCGACGATGCGCTGATGGCGTCGGTGTGAGGGCCGATTCATGAACGCGCTCAACCGCACGCACGACCTCCACGCGCGCAGCTGGGTCGAATCGGCCAATGCGGCAGGCGGCGACTTCCCGATCCAGAACCTGCCGCACGCTGTGTTCCGCCGCGCGGGCAGCGCCGAGCCGTTTCGCGGCGGCATCGCCATCGGCGGCGAGGTGCTCGACCTCGCCGCGCTGGTCGCGCGCCAGCAGCTCGACGGCCTGGCGCTCGACGCGGCGCGCGCCGCCGCATTGCCGGCATTGAACGACTTCTTCGCGCTCGGCCGCTCCGCGTGGAAGGCGTTGCGCCACGCACTGTTCGACCTGCTGAAGAACGACGCGCCCGTGGCCTCGGTGCAGGCCGTGCGCGAATGCCTGGTGCCGCAGGCCGAGGTCGAATACACCGTGCCCGCGCGCATCGGCGACTACACCGACTTCTACACATCGATCGACCATGCGCTGAACATCAGCCGCCTGATGGACCCCGACGGCGACGTGACGCCCAACTTCCGCTGGATTCCGACTGCGTACCACGGGCGGGTGTCGACCATCGGCGTGAGCGGCCAGCGCTTTCACCGGCCGATGGGGCAGGCGATGGCGCCGGGCGCGAAGGCGCCCACGTACCAGGCCTGCGCGCGGCTCGACTACGAGCTGGAGCTCGGCGTGTGGATCGGCATCGGCAACCCGCAGGGCGAACCCATTCCGCTCGAACGCGCGGACGAACACATCTTCGGCATCTGCCTGCTCAACGACTGGTCGGCGCGCGACATCCAGTTCTGGGAGATGGCGCCGCTCGGGCCGTTCCTGGCGAAGAACTTCGCGACCACGATCTCGCCATGGATCGTGACGATGGAAGCGCTCGCGCCCTACCGCCAGGCCTGGACGCGAGCGGCCCACGAGCCCCAGCCGCTCGCGTATCTGGAAAGTACGGCGAACCGCGAGAGCGGCGCGCTCGACATCCGCCTGGAGGTCTGGCTCGAAAGCGAGAAGGCACGCAAGGACAAGGCCGGGCCGTCGCGCCTGTCGTCCACGAGCTTCAGGCACCAGTATTGGAGCGTCGCGCAGATGGTGGCGCACCACACGATGGGCGGCTGCAGCCTGAACCCGGGCGACCTGTTCGGCAGCGGCACGATCTCGGGGCCCGGCGCGGGCGAGGCCGGCGCAATCATCGAGCTGACGCGCGCAGCGCAAAGCCCGGTGACGCTGGCCAATGGCGAGCAGCGTGGTTTTCTTGAAGACGGCGATGCGGTGCTGCTGCGCGGCTGGTGCGAGAAGCCGGGGTATGCGCGCATCGGTTTCGGGGAGAGCCGTGGAACGGTGCTGCCAGCCAGGAGTTGAGCAGAAGCACCAAAGAAAAAGGCCACCCGATGAGGTGGCCTTTTCTTTAATCTGGAGCGGGAGAAGAGTCTCGAACTCTCGACCTCAACCTTGGCAAGGTTGCGCTCTACCAACTGAGCTACTCCCGCGTGGAGCCCTCGATTATAGGGTGAATTGAGACCGTTTTTACCGAGCCCGAGAAAAAAGTTCGTTCAAGCACCGAATACCAGCGACCGGTGCATCGACACGCCGGCCATCAACCCATCGGCCGAGGCCAGCGTGGCATTGCTGAACGTCATGGCGAGGTCGCCTGCCGCATAGACGCCGGGCACCGTCGTCATCTTCATCGCGTCGGTGCGCAGCACGCGGCCCATCGGACCATCGTCGAAGGCGCAGCCGAGTTGCTCGGCCAGCGGACTGGCCGGGCGCGTGTGCGGCGCCACGAACATCGCCCCGACCGGCACGAGCCGGCCATCGTCGATGCGCACGCCGGCCAGGTCCGCCCGTTGCCCCTCCAGGCCGGCGATGCGTCCCGGCTCGATGGCCACGCCGCGCGACCGCAGCCTCGTACGCACCTCGGCGTCGGGCCCTTCGCCGCCATTGAGGAAGAGCGTGGTCGGGCCCCACTCGGCGATCAGCAGCGCGTGGTCCGCCGGCGCGCCGCTGTGGAAAAGCAAGCCCAGCGAGCGGCCGCCGAACTCGTAGCCATGACAGTAGGGACAGTGCAGCACGCTCTTGCCCCAACGCTCGCCGATCCCGGCGATGTCGGGCAGGCCGTCCTGCACGCCGAACGACAGCAGCAGCTTGTGCGTCGAGATCTCTTCCCCGCCGTGCAGCGACACCGTGAAGCCTCCGGCGCCGTCCGCGCTCCCGGCCACCACGCTGCCCTTGATGAACTCGACGGATGGATAGGCGAGCAGCTTGTCGCGCGCGCCGGCAATCATCTCCAGCGGCGGCGTGCCGTCCTGCCCGAAGAAGCCGTGCGACGCGGCGGCGAAGCGGTTGCGCGGCGCGCCCGCGTCGACGACGCACACGTTCCTGCGCGCGCGAGCCAGTTGCATCGCAGCGGAAAGGCCGGCAAAACTGCCGCCCACGATCAGAGCGTCATGGCGCATGTTCGATGTCCTTCAATGTGAAGCCGCCGCCTGTCATGCGGCGGTGGAAGTCCCTGGAAAGATCGGCCAGCGTGATGCTGTTGAATCGCTTCAGCAGCAGCGCCTCGGCGTCCTGGAAGGCGCCGTCGAGCGCCGCGTTCACGGCCTGCTCGACGATGCAGCCCGGGCTCTCGGTGCGGTTGCCCATGGCCAGCAGCGCGGGCGCGCCGACGGCGTTGTGGATGTCGCCCAGCGTGACTGCCGCGAGCGAGCACGACAGCACCCAGCCTCCGCCATGGCCCTTGGCCGAACTGACGAAGCCCGACTGCCGCAGGCCGGCCATGACGCGGCGCACGACGACCGGGTTGGTGTGCATCGCGGCCGCGAGCGCCTCGGACGTGACGGGGCCTTTCAACTCGGCCATGTGCAGCAGCACATGGAGAACGCCCGAAAGCCTGCTGTCTCGTTTCATGCAACATTATTAGTTGCATAAGTTTTCCATGACATGCCGAAGGGTCTTCGGGAGTTCGGCATGCCGCATCGCTTGTCACGGCACAGGCACGAGAATCGACCCCGCCATGACGCCCACACCGACCACCCTTCTCGACGCTGCCCTGCGCGGCGTGCTGCTGGCCTTGCTGCTGGTGCTCGCGCTGGTCCTCGGGCGCGATCGTCCTCGCCTGCCGGTCGCGCGCGCGGGCGTGCTGCTCGCGCTCGGCCTGTGCGTGCAGGCCATCGGCTCCACGCCGCTGTTCGAAGCGCTCGTGTCGCGCGGGTGGCAGGCGCCCTTTGTCTCGGTCTCCGTCGGCAACGCCGTGCTGTTCTGGGTGTTCGTGCAAGCGCTGTTCGACGACAACTTCCGGCTGCGGCCGATGCACGTCGCCGCGTGGCTCGCGGTGGCGGCGCTGGCCGCGCTCAATTGCGCGGTCGTGGCAGGCAGCGCCTCGGTGCTCGCGCCGGTGACGCTGGGCCTGCAGCGCGCGGTGCCGCTGGTGTTCGCGGTGCTGGCCGCGATGGCGGCGGCTTCGCAGTGGCGGGCAGACCTGGTGGAGGGACGGCGCCGGCTGCGCGCGTTCATCGTGGTGGCGGGCGTCGGCTACAGCATCGGCATGCTGGCCGTGCGGCTGGCCTCGCCGCAGGGCCGGCTGTCGAGCCTGTCGGCGACGGCCGATGTGGCGATGCTGCTGCTGATCGTGGCCGTGGTGGCATGGCGGATGGTGCGGCTGGCGGGGTCGGAGCTGTTTCCGGCTTCACGGGCGCCCGTTGCGATTCCTGCGCAAGAGACCGTCGCACCAGTCCCCGTCGCGCCTGCGGAACCCGAGCCCGAACAAGCCCCCGACCCCGCCGAGGACCGCCTCGCGGAATCCTTGCGGCACGCCATGGCGGTGGAACATGCCTACCGCAGCGAAGACCTGAGCATCGCCGGCCTGGCCGCCCGGCTGTCAGTGCCGGAATACCGCCTGCGCCGCCTCATCAACCAGCGGCTGGGGCATCGCAACTTCAACGCCTTCGTCAACGGCCTCCGCCTGGCCGAGGCGATGGCGGCGCTGGCCGATTCTTCCAAGCGCGAGCTGCCGGTGCTGACCATCGCATTGACCGCGGGCTTCCAGTCCATCGGCCCGTTCAACCGCGCGTTCAAGGCCGCCACCGGCCTCACGCCCACCGAATTCCGCAGGCAGAAGCTGGCCGGATCCTGAAATCTCTTGCCGAAAGCCGCGCTTGCGGCTTTCGGCAAGACTCGGCGGCGGCGTCCCGGCATCGTGCGGGCCTTCAAAGGCAAGGAACCACCCCATGCGACGTCTTTCTTTTTCCTCTCTCTTCTTCCTGCTCCTCGCGCTTTGCTGCGGCTGGGCGCGAGCCTCGATGGGCATGGCGGAACTTCCCGCCGCGCCCGGCGACGGCCCGGTCACGGTGTTCTATCCGTCCACCGACGCGCCCCAGCCGACCCGGCGTGCCCGCTTCACGCTCGACGTGGCCGCGCAGGGCAAGCCGGCACCCGGCAATGGCCGGCTGGTGATCGTCTCGCACGGCTCGGGCGGCGCGCCCTGGGTGCACGCGGACATCGCGCGCGGCCTCGTCGAGGCCGGCTTCGTCGTCGCCATGCCCGAGCACAAGGCCGACAACTACAAGGACGACAGCAACCCCGGTCCCGACAGCTGGACCATGCGCCCGGCCGAGGTGTCGCGCGCCATCGACGCGGTGGCGCGCGACCCACGCTTCGCGCCGCTGCTGCGGCTCGACAGGGTCGGCATGTACGGCATGTCGGCGGGCGGCCACACGGCCCTGAGCCTCGCGGGCGGGCGCTGGTCGCCGGCCGCGTTCGCGCAGCACTGCGAGGTCGACCTGGTGAACGACTTCCAGTCCTGCGTCGGCCTCATCACGCGGCTGACCGGCGGACCGCTCGACGGCATCAAGAAATGGGCCGCATTGCTCCTCATCCGCCACCGCTTCGGCGACGACGCCGCGCCGCGCAAGCACACCGATCCGCGCATCGCCGCCATCGTTGCAGGCGTGCCGGGTTCGGCCGATTTCGACATGGCCTCGCTCGCGGCGCCGCGCGTACCACTTGGCCTGATCACCGCCGCGCAGGACCGCTGGCTGATCCCGCGCTTCCACAGCGACCGGGTGCTTGCGGCCTGCCTGCCGCGCTGCGAGCTGATCGCGGACATGCCGACCGGTGGGCACGGCTCGCTGTTGTCTCCGCTACCGCCGGACCTCACGGGACTGATCGGCGACCTGCTCAACGACCCGCCGGGCTTCGACCGCGTCGGCGTGTTACCGGAAGTTAACCAGAAGACAACGGCCTTCTTCAGCACGCATCTGCTGCCATGATTCGCACCGCGGGGGCAACGTTCGAGCCTCCTGTTTCGCCGACAGCCAGTTCCCACACGCGTGGGCGGCTGTGGCGCACATGGCGACAAAGGCCGGCCCGGCCATGGTTGCACCCGAGCCGACCGAACCCCGGTCGGTTCTTGAAATCGTGACCAGCTACGAAAGGAAAAGTCACCCATGAAGCAACAGCAACACAACCGCATCTTCCTCGGCGCCGTGCTCGCCGGCCTCCTGGCCATCGGCGGCGCAGCCCAGGCGCAAGGCGTCGGGGTCGGCGTGGGGGTCAATGCAGACGTGAACACCTCGGGCGCCGCAGGCTCTGGCTCCACCCATGGCGGTGCCGCGGCACGCACAGGTGCGGCCGCAGGCGCGAACACGAATGCCGGCACTGCCACGTCCGACACGGCCGGCAGCGCGACAGGCGGTGTGGGCAACGCCGTCGGTGGCGTGCTGGGCGGTGCCACTGGCGCCGTCAGCGGTGCCACGAATGCGGCAGGCGGCGTAACGAACACCGTGGGCGGCACGCTGAGTGGCGCAACCGGCGCCGTGGGTTCGGCCACCAATGCCGTGAAGCCGGGGAGCGCTGGCGCGAAGGCGAGCGGCAAGGCGCAGGGCTCGGGCGCCGTCGACATCAAGAAGTAATCGGCCCGCCGGCCCCGGCCGGACAAAAGCCCGCAGCGCTCGCGCGTTGCGGGCTTTTTTTCGGGCGAACGCCTCAGTTGGCCGGCTTGAGCTTGAACAGGCTGGTGACCGCCACGTCGAGCACCATCAGCTCGCGCTGGTTGAACAGCCGCCAGCGCCAGCGCAGGATGCCGAGCGTCGGGCGCTTTTCGGAGCGGCGCACCTCGGTCACGTCGGCCACCAGCCGCAGCGCATCGCCGGGCCGCACGGGATTCGGCCAGCGCACATGATCGAGCCCCGGCGAGGCGAACGATTCAGAACCGGCAAGCGCTGCGTCGACGGCCAGCCGCATCGCGATCGAGCACGTGTGCCAGCCGCTGGCGATCAGTCCGCCGAAGGAGCTGCCGGCCGCCGCCTCTGCATCGGTGTGGAACCACTGCGGGTCGTAGGCCCGTGCGAACTGCAGGAGCTCCGTTTCGGTGAGCACGTAGGGCCCGGCCTCGATGACCTGCCCCGCGTGGAAGTCGGCGAACTTCATCCGCCGCGGCCTAGTAGGTTTCGAGGTGCAGGCGGCCTTCGCGCTTCAAGGCAGCGCCGACCGTGTCCCAATCGAGCCCCGCTTCCTTCGCCACGTCGCGCAGTGCGAGCACCACGCCTTCTTCCATGCTCTTCAGGCCGCACACATAGAAGTGGCTCGCGCCATCTTTCAGCAGCGCGGCCAGGTCGGCGGCGCGCTCGCGCATCAGGTCCTGCACGTAGCGCTTGGGTTGCCCCGGCGTGCGCGAGAACGCGAGGTTGATGTCGATGAAGTCCTTGGGCAGCGACTGCAGCGGGCCGAAGTACGGCAGCTCCTGCTGCGTGCGCGCGCCGAAGAACAGCATCAGCTTGCCGCCCTCGAACTTGCCGCTCTTGCGCAGGCGGCGGCGCCATTCGGTCATGGCGCGCATCGGAGCGCTGCCGGTGCCGGTGCAGATCATCACGATGTGCGACTTGGGGTGATTCGGCATCAGGAACGACGAGCCGAAGGGCCCCACCACCTGCACCGTGTCGCCCACCTTCAGGTCGCACACGTAGTTGGAGCACACGCCGCGCACGGCGTCGCCCTGGTGGTCTTCGGTCACGCGCTTCACGGTGAGCGAGACGTTGTTGTAGCCGGGCCGCTCGCCATTGCGCGGGCTGGCCACCGAATACTGGCGTGCATGGTGGCGCTTGCCGATGGCATCGACGCCCGGCGGCACGATGCCGATCGACTGGCCCTCGAGCACCGGGAACGGCACCACGCCGAAGTCGAGCACGATGTGGTGCGTCTCGCTGTCGAAGCCGGCCTCGGTGCAGTTGAAGTTGCCCACCACGGTGGCGGTGGTCGGCGTCTTCGGCGGGAAGAGATTGGTGTACGCGTGCGCGGCCGACCAGGGCGGCACGGTGGCGCCGTATTGCGCCGAATTGAAGGCCGGCTCGATCGATTCGGCGGCCGCCTGGGCTTGCGTCTGCGCGGGCAAGGCCGCCGCGGGGTCGCCGGCCACTTCAGCGGACACGCCGGCGGCTTCGAGCTCTTCCGGCGAGAGTTCGGCGGGCAGCGATTCCCAGGTGAGCTGTTCCTCGATCGAGTACGCGCGCACCACCGGCATCGTGCGCCAGTTGTCGATCGAACCCGTCGGGCACGGCGAGATGCAGGCCATGCAGCCATTGCAGACGTCCGCGCGCACGACGTAGTTGTTGTCGTCGTGTGTGATCGCGTTCACGGGGCAGGTCGCCTCGCAGGTGTTGCAGCGGATGCAGATCTCGGGGTCGATCAGGTGCTGCTTGATGACCCCGGCTTCAACGGCCATGTCCATGTTGTTCTCCTAACCTGAAGCCCTCCCCCTTTGGGGGAGGGTTGGGTGGGGGCAAGCGGCCTCTGTCGTGGGCGCTATCGCCGCGTGGCGCCCCACCACCCCAACCACCCCCCGGGGGGGCGCCGAAAACCGCAAAAACCACAACCCCACCACGCGGGCCCGGAAAAACACCCCGGGGGGGGTAGAGCC
>NZ_JBGLYU010000031.1:0-75924 GCF_047304235.1 Variovorax sp. Varisp36 | reverse complement strand
CCCGGGGCCGGGGGGTCCGGGGGGGAACCCCCCCGCCCCACGGCCGTGGGGGGGGGGCCCCTTGCCATGCGGGGGGCCCGAAACCCCGGCCCCCCGCTAGCCAGGTTTCCGTTACTCGGGAATGGCGGCCAGCGCCGCGCCGCCGCGTGCCCGGCCCAGCGTGCCGACAATCAGCGCGGCGATCAGCACCAGCACGCCGCTCAGCACCATCGCGCTGGAGATACCGAAGCTGTCGACCGTCACGCCGCCGATCAGCGCGCCCGAGGCGATCGCCACCTGGAAGCCGCTCACCAGCAGGGCCTGGCCGGCTTCGGGCGCGTCGGGCACCGCTTCCATCATCCAGCCGGTCAGCGCCACCGGGATGAGGCCGAAGGCCACGCCCCAGATCACGACCACCACTGCCCCGGGCACGAAGCCAGAGCCGATCACGGTCGTCAGCAGCAGCGCCGTCGCGAGCATCAGCGCCGCCAGCAGGGTGGTGCCGCGCACGCTTCGCGCCACGAGGCTGCCGCCGACGAAAGTGCCGACGAAGCCCACCGCGCCGTAGACCAGCAGCAGCGTCGAAACCGAGTTGGGCGCCAGTCCGAACACCTGCTGCAGCAGCGGCTTCAGGTAGGTGTAGGCCGCGAAGTGGCCGGCGATGAAGAACAGCACCGCGAGCAGGCCGACCTGCGCCATGCGGCGCGTGAGCGGCGTCAGCAGGTCGCGCGCGCCGATGGCGCGCACCGGCGGAATCGATGGCAGCAGCCACAGCTGCACCAGCAGCACGAGCGCGGCGAGAGCACCGGTCACGGCGAACGAGGCGCGCCAGCCGAACAGCGTGCCGAGGAACGAGCCGGCCGGCACGCCGAGCACGGTGGCGGCCGACACGCCGGCGAGCACGTACGACATGGCCCGCGCCTGCGAGGCATGCGGCACCAGTTGCGTGGCGGCGGCGGGTGCGAAGGTCCAGAAGCCGCCGACGCACAGGCCGAGCAGCAGGCGCGCGACCAGCATGGTGGCGAAGTTGGGCGCGAAGGCGGCGAGCAGGTTCGAGGCGATCAGCAGCGTGGTGAGCGCGATCAGCACGGTGCGGCGGTCGAGCTTGCCCGAAGCGACGATCAGCGCCGGGCCGGCGAAGGCGGCCAGCACGCCGGGCATGGTGACCATCAGGCCGGCCGTGCCGTCGGACACGTTGAGCCCGCGCGCGATGTCGGTCAGCAGGCCGATGGGCATGAACTCGGTCGAGACCATGGCGAAGGTGCCGACGGCGATGGAGCCGACGGCAAGCCATGCGGAGCGGGAGGCCGAGGCCGGTGCGGGTGCCGCCGCGCTCGCGAGCTCGTCGATGCAGGGGTTGCTGCTGGGTGAATTCATCATGGAATGCGGTCCTTGGAAGCACCGGCGACGAACTCGCCAATGCTGGTGAAGAGGCATTCGAGTGTGCGAGCGGTCGCGTGCGCGACATAGGGGCCGGGAAGCAGTAGTCAGTTTCCCGAGGGCGAACAATCGGCCCTTTTGATGGCTATCGCCATCCGCATGCCCGCTGGCGCGGCTCAGGTGAGCGTTGGCCGCAGCTGCAATATCCGGCCATCGGCGATGAACGAGTCGCCGATCAGCACTCGAAAGGCCGCACCCTGCGGAAACTTCGGTTGGGCAATGGCCGGCGAGAGAAACTCGATCTCCAGCGCCGCAGGCTTGCCGCGCTCCAGCGCATCGCCCGGCGGCACGACCCAGCGCGCCGAGAAGCCTTCCTTGTCGATCACCAGCGCGCAGCGGTATTCGCCCGGCGCGATAGGAATGTCCTGCGAGGGCAGGGCCGGCTTGCGGAAGGTGAGCTCGGCGAGCACATGCGGCGCGAAGGCGCCCAGCGTGTCGAAGCTCGGTGGCGCCACGGCCGCGGGCGGCGGCGCGCGGCGTGGCCGCTTGCTGATGAGCCACGCGATGACGTTGCCGATGATCGGCACCCACAGCACCATCAGCAGCGTGCCGATGTCGCGGGTGGTGGAGCCGGGTACTGCGTAGTGCCGCACGACGGCGCCGCCGATGGCCACGCACAACAGCACGGCGACGATGACCTTTCGGCGGAACTGGATCTTCGTGCTCATGCCTTGGGCGGTGCCGCTTCCGCAAAGGAGGGAATGTCGCAAGCGTGGTCCAGCCACGGCACTTCGTGAGAGGTCCAGATGTGCGCGCTTGGACGCTGGCCCGGGTCGTCGTCGAGTGAACCCAGGCGCAGAATCACCTGCGGCTGCGCCACCCATTCGGCCACGAGGTGCGTGCCGCAGCGGGTGCAGAAATGGCGCAGCTTGCCGGGCGTCGACTCGAACGAACCGATGGCGTCTTCGCCCGCGGTCCAGCGGAAGTCGGACCTGTCGACGCGAGCGGTCGTGGTGAAGGCCGCGCTGTGCGCCTTGCGGCAGGTCGCGCAATGGCAGTGGGCGATGGGCCCGGCGAGGCGGGCGGCTTCGTACCGGACGGTGCCGCAGAGGCAGGAGCCTTTCATGGCGATCTCTCTTGGGTGTTGGGGCAGCGAGTCTATGCCCGCTTTCGCCTCTCCCCCGGCTGCGTCATCCCGTGTTGCGCAGCCCCGCCGCCACCCCGTTGATCGAGATGTGGATGCCGCGCTGCAGCCGCTCGCCGCCGTCGCCCGCGCGGTAGCGCCGCATCAGCTCGACCTGCAGATGATGCAGCGGATCGATGTAGGGGAAACGGTGGCGCACCGAGCGCTGCATCTCGGCATTGCCTTCGAGCCGCTGCTTCGCGCCGGTGATGAGCGTGAGCGCATCCGACGTGCGGTGCCATTCGGCGTCGATCATCGAGAACACCTTCTGGCGCAGCTTGCGGTCCGTAACCAGCTCGGCGTAGCGCGACGCCAGTGCGAGGTCGCTCTTGGCCAGCACCATGTCCATGTTCGACAGCAGCGTGCGGAAGAAGGGCCACTGTGCGTACATCCGCTGCAGCAGGGCCACGCGTTCCTTCTTGCCCGCGGCGGTGCCGGCGGCGGCCAGGAATTGCTCCACGCCCGAACCGAAACCGAACCAGCCCGGAATGGTCAGGCGGCACTGGCCCCAGCTGAAGCTCCACGGCACTGCGCGCAGGTCGTCGATCTTGTGGCTCGGGTTGCGCGACGCGGGGCGCGAACCGATGTTGAGTTCGGCGATCTCGCGGATCGGCGTGGAGCCGAAGAAGTAGTCGCCGAAGCCCGGGGTTTCGTACACCAGCTTGCGGTATGCGGCCATGCTCGCGGTCGAGAGTTCGCCGGCCGCCGAGAGGAAGGTGGCCGGCGCCAGCTTGCCCTGCGGCAGCAGCGTGGCTTCGAGCGTGGCGGCCACCAGCGTCTCGAGGTTGCGCCGGCCGATCTCGCGGTTGGCGTACTTAGAACCGATGACTTCGCCCTGCTCGGTGAGGCGGATCTGGCCGCGCACCGTGCCCGGCGGCTGCGCAAGGATCGCCTGGTAGCTCGGGCCGCCGCCGCGGCCCACCGTGCCGCCGCGGCCGTGGAACATGCGCAGGCGAATCGGGTTGGCCTTCTTCTTGTTCAGCTCGTCGAACAGCGATACCAGCGCGATGCCCGCGCGGTAAAGCTCCCAGTTGCTGGTGAAGATGCCGCCGTCCTTGTTGCTGTCGCTGTAGCCGAGCATCACGTCCTGTTCGGCGCCCGAGCGTTCGATGAGCGCCTGGATGTTCGGCAGCGCGTAGAAGGCGCGCACGATGGGCGCGGCGTTGCGCAGGTCTTCGATGGTTTCGAACAGCGGCACCACGATCAGGTCGCAGGTCGCGTTGCTGTCCATCGCGCCGCGCAGCAGGCCCACTTCCTTCTGCAGCAGCAGTGCTTCGAGCAGGTCGCTCACCGTTTCGGTGTGGCTGATGATGTAGTGGCGGATGGCCGCGGCGCCATAGCGCGCACGCGCGGTGCGGGCGGCGGCGAAGATGGCCAGCTCGCTTTGCGCGAGCGGCGAGTAGTCGGCGTCGGGCACGCGCAGCGGGCGGGCGTCGTCGAGCAGCTTGAGCAGCAGCGTCTGCTTGGCCTCTTCGGCCAGCGAGGCGTACGAAGGCTCGATGCGCGCGGTGGCCAGCAGCTCGGCGATCACGGCCTCGTGCTTGTCGGAGCTCTGGCGCAGGTCGACTGTGGCCAGGTGAAATCCGAACACCTCTACCGCACGAATCAGCGGCAGCAGGCGCGGCGCGGCGAGCACGGTGCCGTGCTTTTCCTCGAGCGACTCGGCCACGGTGCGCAGGTCGGCCAGGAACTCTTCGGCCGTGGCGTACGGGTTCTGCGGCGCGACGGCGTGGCGCGCGGCCTCGCCGCCGGTGAGCTCGCGCAGCGTGGCCGCGAGGCGCGCATACACACCGGTGAGCGCGCGGCGGTAGGGCTCGTCCTTGCGGTGTTCGCTCTTGTCGGGCGAGCGCTCGGCCAGCGCCTGCATCTCGACCGACACGTCGACCAGCGTGGCCGACAGCGACAGCTCGCTGCCGAGGTAGTGCACCTCGGTGAGGTAGTAGCGCAGCGCCAGTTCGCACTGGCGGCTCAGTGCGTATTCGAGCGTCTCGGCGGTGACGTTGGGGTTGCCGTCGCGGTCGCCGCCGATCCACTGGCCCATGCGCAGGAAGGGGGCGACCGAGGGTGTGTGGCCGCCCTGGGCCAGGGCCTTTTCGAGGTCGGCGTACACGCGCGGGATCTCGCGCAGGAAGGTGGCTTCGTAGTAGCTCAGCGCGTTCTCGATCTCGTCGGCCACGGTGAGCTTGGAAAAGCGCAGCAGGCGCGTCTGCCAGATCTGCGTGACGCGGATGCGCATCTGCGTTTCGTTCTCGGCGAATTCGAGTGGCGTGAGCGCGTCCTTTCCCCCGGCGTAGGCGCTCTGGCGCAGCTTGATCTCGTCGCGTGCGGTGAGCAGTTGCGCGATGGCGCGCTCGGCGTCGAGGATGCTCTTGCGCTGCACCTCGGTCGGATGCGCGGTGAGCACCGGCGAGACGTAGCTGTGGGCCAGCGAGGCAACGATTTCGTCGGGCTTCACGCCCGCCTTGCGGATGCGGGCGAGGGCGGTCTGCAGGTCGCCGTCGACGCTTTCGCCGGCGCGCTCGGTTTCGGTGCGGCGGCGGATCTGGTGACGGTCTTCCGCGAGGTTGGCCAGGTGACTGAAGTAGGTGAAGGCGCGGATCACGCGCACCGTCTCGGCCGCGCTCAGGCCCTTGAGCAGGTTCTTCAACGCGCGGTCGGCGGCGTGGTCGGCATCGCGGCGAAAAGCCACGGACAAGGTGCGGATCTTCTCGACCAGCGCGTAGGTCTCGTCTCCCTCCTGCTCCCGGATCACGTCGCCGAGGATCCGGCCCAGCAGCCGGATGTCGTCGATCAACGGCTGGTCTTCGGCCTGGCGGCGCTTGGGGGGAGCAGGGGTCTTGCTGGCTTTCATTCGATGTTGGTCCTGGACTTCTTGAATGGATGCGCCGTCTGCGTTGCTGCGGCGCAACATGCTAGCATTCCAAGGGTTTGGAACACGTACTTTTGGAACAGGTCTTGAGCAATATCGTGATCGCCACGCGCGAAAGCCGCCTGGCACTCTGGCAAGCCGAACACGTGCAGGCGCTTTTGCAAGAAAAGGGCCACACGGTCAGCCTGCTCGGCCTGACCACCACCGGCGACCAGATCCTCGATCGCTCGCTCAGCAAGGTGGGCGGCAAGGGGCTCTTCGTGAAAGAGCTCGAACTCGCGCTCGAAGAAGGGCGCGCCGACATCGCGGTCCATTCGCTGAAAGACGTGCCGATGGACCTGCCGGAAGGCTTTGCGCTCGCCTGCGTGCTGGAGCGCGAAGACCCGCGCGATGCGCTCGTCTCCCCGCGCTACGACTCGCTCGACGCAGTGCCGCAGGGCGCGGTGGTCGGCACCTCCAGCCTGCGCCGCTTGGTGCTGCTGCGCGCGCTGCGGCCCGACCTGCGCATCGAACCGCTGCGCGGCAACCTCGACACCCGCCTGCGCAAGCTCGACGAAGGACAGTACGACGCCATCGTGCTGGCGGCGGCCGGGCTCAAGCGGCTGGGGCTCGAGAGCCGCATCCGCGTGGCCTTCGACCCCGACACCATGCTGCCGGCCGCGGGGCAGGGTGCATTGGGCATCGAGGTGCGCGCGGACCGCACCGACCTCATCGGGCTGCTGGGCTCGCTGGCCCATGACGGCGACTGGCTTTCCACCACCGCCGAGCGCGCGGTGAGCCGCGCAATGGGCGGCAGCTGCTCGATGCCGCTCGCGGCCCACGCGCGATGGCAGGCCGATGGCGCGTTGCGCATCGATGCAGCGTGGGGCGACCCGGAAGGCAACGCGCCGCTGGTGAAGGTGCATGCGCTGGCGCCCGCCGCCGGCTTCGCCGAGGCCGACGCGCTCGGCCAGCGCGCCGCGGCGCTGCTGCGCGACGCCGGAGCCCACTGACATCCGTGGTCATCGCATGACCGCCCGTCCCGTCATCGTCACGCGGCCGGCGCGCGAGGCAGTGCAATGGGTGAGGGACCTGCGCGCAGCGGGACTCGACGCAGTCGCGCTGCCGCTCATCGTGATCGAGCCGGTGGTCGATGCCGAGCCCTTGCGCACGGCGTGGCGGCAACTCGCGGACTACTCGGCGCTGATGTTCGTGAGCGCCACGGCCGTCGAGCATTTCTTCCAGCACAGGGAGCCTGCCCGCGCATTGGCGGGATGCCGCTTCTGGGCCACGGGCCCGGGTACCACGCGCGCCTTGCTTCGTGCCGGCGTGCCGACCGGGTCCATCGACGCGCCGCCGCCCGAAGCCACGCGCTTCGACTCCGAAGCGCTGTGGGAGCGCGTGCAGGCCCAGGTATCGGCCGGCGTGCGCGTGCTGATCGTGCGCGGCGGCGACGAGGCCGGACGACCGACGGGGCGCGACTGGCTCGCCAACGAGATCGATGCCGCGGGCGGCCATCGCGACACCGTGGTGGCATACCGCCGGCTGTCGCCATCGCTGGACGTCGTACAACGCCAGTTGGCCATCGATGGTGCCGAGGGCCGCGCGATCTGGCTCTTCAGCAGTTCCGAGGCCATCGGCAATCTCCAGCGGGCGATGCCTGGCGTCGACTGGCATGCCGCAAGCGCGGTCGCCACGCATGCACGCATCGGCGAAGCCGCGCGGGCCGCGGGTTTCGGGGCGTTGCGTGTAAGCACGCCGCTGCTGGATGCGCTGATCGCGTCTATAGAATCCCTGGCATGAGCGCCGCGTCCCCGTCAGACGATCTTTCCCCTTCTTCCCCAACCGCTGCCACCGCGCCGGTGCCTGCCACGCTGGCACCGCACCAGACGCCGGCCGCGCAGGCCGCGGGCGCGCTGCTTCTCTCCCGCGTGGCGTTCGGCCTGGTGGCCCTCGTGGCGCTGGCCGCATTGCTGATTGCGATCGCGCTGTGGCAGAAGGTCAGCGGCATGAAGGAGCAACTGGCGCGCCAGAGCGCTGACGCCATCGCGCAATCGATGGAGGCGCGCACGCTGGCGCGCCAGGCGAGCGACACGGTGCGCGACGCTTCGGCCCGTGTGGCCCTGGTCGAAACCCGCGTGGCCGAAGTCGCGCTGCAGCGCTCGCAGCTCGAAGAACTGATTCAAAGCCTCTCGCGTTCGCGCGACGAGAACCTCGTGGTCGACATCGACTCGGCCGTGCGCCTTGCCTTGCAGCAGGCACAGGTCACGGGCAGCGTCGAGCCGCTGCTGGCCGCGCTCAAGGCCGGCGACGTGCGCATCGCGCGTGCCGCGCAGCCGCGGCTGACCCCCCTGCAGCGAGCCATGCAGCGCGATGCCGACCGCTTGCGCAGCAGCGTCAGCACCGACAGCGCCGAAGCGCTGCAGAAGCTCGACGAACTGATGCGCGGCGTAGACGACCTGCCCACGCTCAACGCAGTTGCCGTGCGCGGCAACGGCACCAACGCCTGGCAGGCCGAACCGATTCCCGCCGATGCGCCGTGGTGGCAGCGCGCACTGCTCACGGTGCGCGGCGAAGCCCGCTCGCTGGTGCGCGTCGGCCGCATCCAGAGCCCGGAGGCGATCCTGCTGGCGCCCGAGCAGTCCTATTTCCTGCGCGAGAACCTCAAGCTCAAGCTGCTCAACGCGCGCCTTTCGCTGCTGTCGCGGCAGATGGAAGCCACGCGCAGCGAGCTGTCGCAGGTGACCGCGTCGCTCAACCGCTATTTCGATCCCGCATCGCGCCGCACCCAGGCTGCCGCCACGCTGCTGCAGCAATTGCAGGCCCAGCTGAAGACGACCGAGCCGGTGCGCATCGACGACACGCTGGCGGCACTGGCCACCGCGGCCGCAGGGCGCTAGAACGAATGACCCACCGGCTTTTCACTTGCTTCGCTCCGTGCAATTCGCCATCCCCCTTGGGGAAGGCGCGGCTCGCCTTGGGGCGGCCCGGCGGCGATCGCTGACATGCGCGCTGCAATCTGGCTCCTCGCCCTGTTCGCCGTCGCCGCGGCGGTCGCCCTGTTCGCGGGCAACAACCAGGGCACGATCACCGTGTTCTGGCCGCCATGGCGCGTCGATCTGTCGCTGAACCTCGTGCTCGTGATCCTGCTCGTGGCCTTCGTGCTGCTGCACGCGGCGCTGCGGGCGCTGGCGGCGCTGTTCTCGCTGCCGACGCAGGCGCGCCAGTGGCGGCTGCAGCAGAAGGAGCGCACGCTGCATGCGGCGCTGCTCGATGCGATGGTGCAGCTGATCGCGGGCCGTTTCTCGCGCGCACGCAAGGCCGCGCAGGCCGCGCTCACGCAGGAGAAGACGCTGGCGGCACTCGGCGCCGGCCTGCCGCAGGCGCAGCAGGTGCGCGTGCTGTCGCACCTGCTGGCCGCCGAGAGCGCGCAGGCCCTGCAGGACAAGCCGGCGCGCGACGCGCATCTGCAGCAGGCCCTCAACGAAAGTGTGGACCGCGCCGTGCTCGCCAGCCCGGAGACGCGTGAAGGCGTGCAGCTGCGCGCGGCGCGCTGGGCGCTCGAAGACCGCGATGCGGCGGCGGCGCTCGCGCGGCTCGAAGAGCTGCCGCAAGGCGCGCAGCGCCGCACGCTGGCCCTGCGGTTGCGGCTCAAGGCGGCGCGGCAGGATCGCCGCACGCTCGAGGCGCTCGAAACCGCGCGCCTGCTGGCCAAGCACCGGGCGTTCTCGGAAGCCGCGGCGCAGAGCATCGTGCGCGGCCTCGCGACCGAGTTGCTGTCGGGCGCGCACGATCCTGCGCAGTTGCTTCGCGCCTGGACCGAACTCGATGCCAACGAACGCGGAATGCCCGAGGTGGCGATCCATGCCGCACAACGCATGGTCGCGTTGCGCGGCGACCTCGCGCTGGCGCGCGGCTGGCTGTTGCCGGCCTGGGAGCGCATGGTGGCCAATCCGCGTGGGCTGGGCGACGCGTTGCGCGTCAAGCTCTCGCGCGCGCTCGAAGCCGGGCTCGATTCGGTGGACGCCGACTGGCTGGCGCGCATTGAAAGTGCACAGCGCAACAACCCGCGCGACCCGAACCTGCAATACCTTGCGGGCATGGCCTGCATGAAGCGCCAGCTGTGGGGCAAGGCCCAGCAGTTGCTGACGCAGGCCGGCCTGGGACTGCAGGACACCGAGCTGTACCGCCGCGCCTGGCTCGCACTGGCCAGGCTGGCCGAAGACCGCAACGACGCCGAGCAGGCTGCCGAGGCGTGGAAGCGCGCGGCGCAGGTCGAGAACAGCTGAGCGTCTGCAGCGGCGGGTGCAATGAGCGCGGGCGGGGCGCACTCCCGGAGTCCCGAGCGGGCCGCCATGACCGCGTCGTAGCCCGACGCGCCCTGAAGATATCCCGGCGATCCAGCCATGGCATTCGCGCGGCGATGCGAGCTGCCGGCTCATTGCAAGGCATAAAAAAACGGCGCCAGATGGCGCCGTTTTTGGTTGCGGGCGTGTGTCGCTCAGAGCGTGCGTTGCTGCTGCTCGAACGGCAGCGACATCGAGCCGAGGTCGCGGCGGGTTTCGACCAGCACCAGCGGACCTTCGTCGAGCACGACCACCGGCGGGCGTTCGCGCGGCACATGCACCGGCTTCGGCTCGGCCTCGATGGCGGCGCGGGCCTGGGCGATGCGCTCGGCGTCCGAGTTGACCCACTGCAGGCCCGAGTTCTCGGCGATCTGGGCGAGTTCGGCCAGCGGCAGCTCGAAGGACTGGACCTTGGGCAGTGCGCGGCCGTTGGCGGCTGCGGGCGCCTTGGCGCTTTCAACCACGATCGGTGCGGACACCGGTGCCGGGCGCTCGCTGCGGACCTGCTGTGGTGCGGCAACTTCTTGAGCTGCTTCGGCGCGTTCCGACACCAGCGGCAGTTGCTGCTGCGGACGGGACTCCGGGGCTTCCGCCGCGGCGCCTTCGGCGACCGGCGCGCCGGCCGTGTTGCCGGCTTCGGCTTCGTCGCGCGGGCCGCGTTCGCGGCGGTCACGGCCGTAGCGGTCGCGCGAACGGCCGCGGCGCTCGTCGCCTTCGCGGCGGGGCATCTGCTCGTTGTTGCCGTTGATGGCTTCATTGCCTTGCGCTGCATCGGAAACCGCGGCTTCGGCGCCGCGTGCATCCGCTTCGGCTTGCGGCGCATCGTTGCGGCGTTCGCGGCGGCCGTCGTTGCGGTCGCCACGATCGCCACCACGGTCACCACGCGGAGCGCGCTGTTCGTCGCGGCCGTTGCGGGGCTGGCGCTCGCCTTGTGCGGCTTCGTCGCCAGCGGGTGCCGCGTCGCCGCGCGGCTGGCCGTTGTCGCCGTTGCGCTCGGCGCGTTCGCCGCCACGGTCGTTGCCGCGTTCAGCACGTTCGCCACGCTCATTGCGCTCGCCACGTTCACGGCGTTCGCCGCGGGCGCGGGGTGCGCGTTCAACTGCGTTGCCTTCGTCGCCTGCGACGGCGCCGGATGCCAGTTGCTGGGCTTCCAGGCTGATGTTGCCGTCGAGGGCCTCGACCGGTGCGTTGTTGCGGCCTTCACGGCCTTCGCCTTCGCGGCGCTCGCCACGGCCGTTGCGGCGCTGTTCGCCGTCACGCGGTGCGCGCGCTTCACGCGGCTCGCGGGGCTCACGCTGCTCGCGCGGTTCGCGTTGTTCACGCGGCTGGTTGATGCCGTCGTTGCGCTGCTCGCTGCCGCGGCCTTCACGACCTTCACGGCGCTCGCCGCCACGGCCACCACGGCGTTCGCCGTCGCGGCCACCGGAGCGCCCGCCGCTCTCGCCACGGCCTTCACCGCGACCTTCGCCACCACGGCCGCCGCGGCGCTGTTCGCCGTCACGTGCGCCGCCGCGTTGTTCGCCATCGCGGCCCGGACGGCCGTCGCGGCGGGGCTTCGGCGCCTCGACCGGAATCGCAGCCGGCGCAGGTGCTGCAGCGGGTGCCGGCGTGCTGCCGAACAGGTTCTTGATCCAGCCGAAGAAGCCGGTCTGCGCCGGAACCGGCGCACTCACCACGGGTGGAGCGACCGGCGCGGGCGCGGCGACAGGCGTGCGCACCGCTTCGGGCTTGGGTGGCACCACCGGCGCGGGAGCATCGGGCAGCACGCCCTTGATGACCGGCGTCTGCTTGTTGGTGGGCTCCTGCGAGCGGCGCGTGACCGAGGTCGGGTCTTCGATCTCGTCGGCCATCTTGTAGCTGGCTTCGATATGGTCGAGGCGCGGATCGTCGTGCTTCAGACGCTCGAGCTTGTAGTTGGGCGTTTCGAGCGTCTTGTTGGGCACCATCAGCACGGTGACGCGCTGCTTGAGTTCGATCTTGGCGATTTCGGGGCGCTTTTCGTTCAGCAGGAACGAGGCGACTTCCACGGGCACCTGCACGTGCACGGCGGCCGTGTTGTCCTTCAGGCACTCTTCCTGAATGATGCGCAGGATCTGCAGCGCGCTCGACTCGGTGTCGCGGATGTGGCCCGAGCCGCCGCAGCGGGGGCAGGGGATCGACGAGCCTTCGCTGAGCGCGGGCTTCAGGCGCTGGCGGCTCATTTCCATCAGGCCGAACTTGCTGATCGAGCCGAACTGCACACGGGCGCGGTCTTGCCGCAGCGCGTCGCGCAGGCGGCTTTCGACCTCGCGGCGGTTCTTCGACTCGTCCATGTCGATGAAGTCGATGACGATCAGGCCGCCCAGGTCGCGCAGGCGCATCTGGCGGGCCACTTCGTCGGCGGCTTCGAGGTTGGTGCGCGTGGCGGTTTCCTCGATGTCGCCGCCCTTGATGGCGCGCGCCGAGTTCACGTCGACCGAGACCAGCGCTTCGGTGTGGTCGATCACGATGGCGCCGCCCGAGGGCAGCTGCACGGTGCGTGCGTAGGCCGATTCGATCTGGTGCTCGATCTGGAAGCGGCTGAACAGCGCCGCGTCGTCGCGGTAGCGCTTCACGCGGGCGGCATGCTCGGGCATGACGTGCGCCATGAACTGCTGCGCCTGGTCGTAGATGTCGTCGGTGTCGATCAGGATGTCGCCAATGTCGTGATTGAAGTAATCACGAATGGCGCGGATGACGAGCGACGATTCCTGGTAGATCAGGAAGGCGCCCTTGCCGCCCTTGGCCGCGCCGTCGATGGCGCTCCAGAGCTTGAGCAGGTAGTTCAGGTCCCACTGGAGTTCGGACGCGATGCGGCCGATGCCGGCGGTGCGCGCGATGATGCTCATGCCCTTGGGGTACTCGAGCTGGTCCATCGCCTCCTTGAGCTCGGCGCGGTCGTCGCCCTCGATGCGGCGAGAGACGCCGCCGCCACGGGGGTTGTTCGGCATCAGCACGACGTAGCGGCCGGCCAGCGAGATGAAGGTGGTGAGGGCCGCGCCCTTGTTGCCGCGTTCTTCCTTCTCGACCTGGACGGTGAGTTCCTGGCCTTCGCGGATCGCGTCCTGGATGCGGGCCTGGCTGGCCGACACGCCTTCGGCGAAGTACTGCTTGGAGATTTCCTTGAACGGCAGGAAGCCGTGGCGGTCTTCGCCGTAGTCGACGAAACAGGCTTCGAGCGAAGGCTCGACGCGGGTCACGACCGCCTTGTAGATGTTGCCCTTGCGCTGTTCGCGCCCTTCGATTTCGATTTCGTAGTCGAGCAGTTTCTGCCCGTCGACGATGGCCAGGCGGCGTTCTTCGGCCTGCGTGGCATTGATCAGCATCCGCTTCATGATGCGTTGTCCTTATATGTATCGTTCTACCGGCTCTTGACGAGCCAACGATGCACGGACGACGCCCGCGAAACCAGGGGAATTGCCGCTTGGGCCCCGGATGCTGTGACTGCCGCGCCAAGCGCGAGCAGGCCTCTCGAGCTTTAGCTCAAGAAGACAGCCGGGGTGGGGGCGCGTGGATGGGCGCGAGCCAGATTCGGTGTTGAGTGGCTATCTTTTTGATAGCCGGTTGCGCAAGGGTGGCGCGCGCCGCAGACGATTCAATGCCTGAAGCCGCTGGTCGAAACCAGGTCGGCCAGCGCAGGCACATTTGAATCAGCAGCATCAACACAACAAGGGACTCGCTTCGATCCGCCGGCAGCTTGGAAGCTGCAGGCTGGGTATTCCGTATCGGTGTTTCGTGGGTGTCGGCTTGACTTGGGTGCCTGGTCTGCCACTTTGCGCCATTGCGCGGGGTTTGCAGCTCGGCGCCAAAGCGGCATCGACCTCGCAGCGCTGTCCTGGGTATTTGATGGCAGTGGACTAAACTTCTGTCTAATCAAGCACTTACATGACCGCGCTGGTGAAAAACATTATAGGTGCGAAGCAGGGCCCGGCGGCTGCTCCAAATCCCGCAGACCCAAAAGCCCCAACCGAAACCGGGGCGCCGCATTCGGCCATCAAATTCCTCACGGTCGACGCCGAATCTGCCGGGCAGCGGCTCGACAACTTCCTGTTCCGCCATCTGAAAGGCGTCCCGAAGACGCACGTCTACCGGATCATCCGGTCCGGCGAGGTGCGCATCAACAAGGGCCGGGCGCAGGCCGAAACCCGCATCGAGGTGGGCGACGTGCTGCGGCTGCCGCCGATCCGCATCTCGCCCCGCGCGGAAGAGGGCGCGGCTCCGCCCGCGCCGGCGCGCGAGTTCCCGGTGCTGCTGGAAGACGATGCCGTGCTGGCCATCGACAAGCCGGCCGGCGTGGCCGTCCATGGCGGCAGCGGCGTGAGCTTTGGCGTGATCGAGCAATTGCGCACCGCGCGGCCCGCCGCCAAATTCCTGGAACTGGTGCATCGGCTGGACCGCGAAACCTCCGGCATCCTGCTGGTCGCCAAGAAGCGCAGCGCGCTGGTCGCGCTGCAGGACCAGTTCCGTGAACGCGAGACCGGCAAGACCTACCTGGCGCTGGTCGAGGGAGCCTGGCCCGCCAACAAGAAGGTGCTCGATGCGCCGCTCGCCAAATATCTGCTGCCCGACGGCTCCGGTGCGGGCGCCGGCGAGCGCCGTGTGCGCGTGGTCGCCAAGGACCATCCGGATGCCATGCGCGCCGTCACGCTGGTGCGCGTGCTGGCACGGTTGTCGCTGCCGGGGGATGCCACGCCGCTGTCATTGCTTGCGGTGACGATCAAGACCGGCCGCACGCACCAGATCCGCGTCCATCTCGCGTCGGCCGGCCATCCGATTGCGGGCGACGACAAATACGGCGAGTCCGAACGTCAGCGTGCGCTGCAGAAACTCGGCCTCAAGCGCATGTTCCTGCATGCCTGGCGGCTGCAATTCAACCACCCGGCCAGCGGTGATCGCGTGGCGCTGCAGGCCGGCCTGCCGCCCGAGTTGCACGCGCTCATGCCGCCTGCTGCCCTCGAGGCACTGGCCCAACACCCCGTTCCGACGCTCCATGACTGATTCCCCCAGCCCCCTTCGCTTCGACCTGATCGCCTTCGACTGGGACGGCACGCTCTACGACTCCACGCGCCTGATCGTGCGCTGCATCCAGGCGGCGGTGATCGACGTCGGTGGTGCCAAGCCGAGCGAGAACGACGCCGCCTGGGTGATCGGCCTGGGCCTGGCCGAGGCGCTCGCCCGCGCGGCGCCCGACGTGCCGAAGGAAAAATATGCCGAACTCGGCGCGCGCTACCGCTATCACTACCTCCAGCACCAGGACGACCTCGTGCTTTTCGACGGCGTGCTGCAGATGCTCGATGCGCTGCGCGCGCGCGGCCACAAGCTGGCCGTGGCCACGGGCAAGTCGCGCCGCGGCCTCAACGAAGCGCTCAGGTCGGTCGCGCTGCGCGACCGCTTCGACGCCTCGCGCACGGCCGACGAAACCTTCGGCAAGCCGCATCCGCGCATGCTGCTGGAGCTGATGGAAGAACTCGACGTGCCGCCGGAACGCACCCTGATGATCGGCGACACCACGCACGACCTGCAGCTCGCCCAGAACGCGGGCGCCGCCAGCGTGGGCGTGAGCTACGGCGCGCACGAACCGGCCAGCTTCGACGAATTCAAGCCGCTGCACATCGCACATTCGGTGGCCGGGCTGGAAGCCTGGCTTCTCGACAACGCCTGAGACCCCGCCATGAGCGACGAAGAACGCATTCCGCTGTGCAATGCCTCGGACCTGGTCGAAGGTGGCCTGGCCGTGCCTTTCGACGTGGTCTACGGCGGGGAAACATGCCGCGCTTTCGCGGTGCGTTTCGAGGGGCGGCCGCATGCGTTTCTCAACCGGTGCAGCCATGTCGCGATGGAGCTCGACTTCCAGCCCGACCGCTTCTTCGACGACACCGGGCAGTGGCTGCTGTGCGCCACGCACGGCGCGGTCTACAAGCCCGACACCGGTGAATGCATGGGCGGCCCATGCCGCGGTGGCCTCGTGAAGATCGCCCTGAGCGAGCATGACGGCGTGGTGCACTGGCATACTGACTGGAACCTTCACCCCCTGACCTTCTGACATGACCGACCCGAACCGAACGGAACCCGAAGGGTTCGAGCCATTTGAGCCGGCCCCCTCCAAGAACATGGCCAAAGATCCCACGCAGCGCCCCGGATGGGAGCGCGCCACGCTCGAAAAGCTCGCCTTCGCTTCGCTGAACGAACAGAGGGCCACGCGCCGCTGGAAGACCTTCGTACGCCTGTCGTGGCTGGCTTTCTTCGTCTTCCTGGCGTGGTTCGCGCTCTCGCGCGGCACGCCGAGCGCGGCCAAGACCACGGCCCACACGGCCGTCGTCGAGATCAAGGGCGAAATCGCCAACGGCGGGGATGCGAGCGCGGAATTCGTGGTCGCTGCGATGAAGACGGCCTTCGAGGACGAGGGCGCCAAGGGCGTGGTCTTGCTGATCAACTCGCCCGGCGGCAGTCCGGTGCAGGCCGGCATCATCAACGACGAGATCAAGCGCCTGAAGGCCAAGTACAAGAAGCCGGTCTATGCCGTGGTCGAGGAAACCTGCGCTTCGGCTGCCTATTACATCGCTGCTGCCACCGACAAGATCTTCGTCGACAAGGCCAGCATCGTCGGCAGCATCGGCGTGCTGATGGACGGCTTCGGCTTCACGGGCGTGATGGAGAAGGTTGGCGTCGAGCGCCGCCTGCTGACCGCCGGCGAGAACAAGGGCTTCCTCGATCCCTTCAGCCCGATGAGCGATGCGCAGCGCGCCCATGCGCAGACGATGCTGAACCAGATCCACACGCAGTTCATCAACGTGGTCAAGGCCGGCCGCGGCGACCGCCTGAAGCTCGACACTCCGGGCCTGTTCAGCGGCCTGTTCTGGAGCGGCGAGCAGGCGGTCGAATTCGGCCTTGCCGACCAGCTGGGCAACGTCGACTTCGTGGCGCGCGAAGTCATCAAGGCCGAAGAGGTGATCGACTACACGCGGCGCGACAACGTGGCCGAGAAGCTGGCCAAGAAATTCGGCGCCGCGATGGCCGAAACCACGGTGCGCCTCATGCACACCGCTCCGGCCCTGCGCTGATTTCCTATTTGTTGTTCTCGCCGCTGGCGGTGTAGCGCGCCGACGCCGCCAGCGCCGCGGCGAAGGCCACGACCACATAGAGCGCGGCGGTCAGCGAGGTCGCCCGCGCCAGCAGCCCGATTGCCGCCGGGCCCGCCATGAATCCCAGGTACGCCAGGGCCGAGACCGATGCAATGCCTCGCGCAGGCTCGATGCCCGGCACCTTCGCCGAAGCCGAAAACAGGATCGGCACCACGTTCGCAAAGCCGACGCCTACTCCCGCGAAGCCGATCAGCGCCAGCCACGGCAGGTCGGTGGCCAGTACCAGCGTCATCGCTAGCGCTGCCAGGAGGCCGCTGCCGAGCAGCAGGGTGGTCGGTGCGAAGCGGGCGCGCATCGCGTCGCCGCCGAAACGCGCCGCCGCCATTGCGGCCGAGAAGCTCGCATAAGCCAGCGCGGCCTGTTGTTGCGGGCTGCCGATTTCCTGCTGCATGTAGAGCACGCTCCAGTCGTAGATGGCGCCCTCGGCGATCAGTCCCAGCGCGGCCAGCACGCCCAGTACCGCGAGTGCGCCGCGGGGCAGCAGGAAGCCATGATCGGCCTCGGTGGCTCCGCTGGTGGCGGCTCTGGGCAGCATGCGTGTCGAGGCCGCGGCGACGAGCAGCGCCATTGCTGCGGCGACCAGAAGCAGGTGCGCCTGCGCGCCGAGTCCGGCTGCCAGCGCGGCGCTGCCGCTCGCGGCGCCGGCCATGCCGCCCAGGCTGAACATGCCGTGCATGCCGCTCATCAAGGGTGCGTCTCCGTGCAGTTCGAGCTGCGCCGCCTCGGTGTTGATCGACACGTCGAACACGCTGGTCACGAGGCCGAAGGCGGCCAGCAGGCCCAGCAGGGCGGCATAGCCGGGCATCGCGATCAGGCCGGCCAGCAGCAGCGCGTAGATGCAGCCGCAGATGCCGGCCACGCGGCGCGGGCCGTGGCGTCCGATCCAGCGGCCCGCGCTGGTCAGGCCGAACATCGCGCCGGCACCGGCCGCGAGCATCGCCAGGCCGAGCTGCGCCTCGTCGATGCCGTAGTGCGCCTTGACCGTCGGCACGTGCACGCCCCAGGTCGCGAAGATGAAGCCGGCGCAAAAGAACTGCGCGCGCGATGCCCATCGCGTGGCTGCGGTAACGCCGCCCATCGTCAGCGGCCGATGGCGAACACGGCGGGCAGGCGTTCGTCTGTCGTGGCTTGCGGCTTGGCGGCGCGCCAGGACTTGATCGTCTCGCTGCGCACGTGGGCGGTGGCGAGCGTCAGGCCGCGCGCCACGGCGAGCCGGGTGTTGTGCTGCAGGGTCTGCACGAGCGCCTGCAGCAGCGCGGCGTTGCGGTAGGGCGTTTCGATGAACAGCTGCGTCTGGCCGGACTTGAGCGCGAGCGCTTCGAGCTCGCGGATGCGGGTCTGGCGTTCAACGGCGTCCTGCGGCAGGTAGCCGACAAAGGCGAAGTTCTGGCCATTGAGCCCGCTTGCTGCAAGCGCCAGCAGCAGTGAAACGGGGCCGGTCAGCGGCACCACCGTGATGCCCAGGTCGTGAGCGGCGCGCGCCACCGAGGAGCCCGGATCGGCCACCGCCGGCATGCCGGCTTCGCTCAGCAGGCCGATGTCGTGGCCTTCGAGCGCGGCGGCCAGCAGGGGGCGGGCATCGAACTGGCCGGCATGATCGCCTTTCTTGTGCACTTCGCGCGGCAGCTCCTGGATGGCTTGAGCCTGCAGTGGTGCAGCCAGCGGCGCGACTGCGTCGATGCGCTTGAGGTAGGCGCGCGCGGACTTCGCGTTCTCGCAGATCCAGTGGGTGATGCCGGCGGCCGCCTGCAGCGTGCCCAGCGGCAGGGCGTCCTGCAGCGGGGCTTGCACATCGCAGCCGAAGTCGAGCGGCGCGGGTACGAGGTAGAGCTTGCCCTTTTGTCGTGTCACAGCAGATCGACCCCCGCTGCGCGCAGCATCTGGCAGGTGCGGATCAACGGCAGGCCGACCAGTGCGGTCGGGTCGTCGCTGTCGATCGCGCTCAGCAATGCGATGCCCAGGCCTTCGCTCTTGGCGCTGCCGGCGCAGTCGTAGGGCTGCTCGGCTTGCAGATAGTGTTCGATGGCGGTGTCGGTGAGGTCGCGAAACACCACGCGCACGGGGGCGGTGTCGCGCTGGGCGAAGCCGGTGGCGTGACAGACGACGGCCACGGCTGTCTGAAAGATCAGCGTCTGGCCGCGCATGCGGCGCAGCTGGGCGGTGGCGCGGGCGTGGTCGCCGGGCTTGCCGAGCGCTTCGCCCGCCAGGTCGGCCACCTGGTCGGAACCGATGACCACGGCGTCGGGAAAGCGGGCGGCCACGGCGTTCGCCTTTTCCAGCGCGAGGCGAACGGCGAGGTCATGCGGTGTTTCGCCGGCAAGAGGTGTTTCATCGACTTCCGGCGAGTGCACTTCGAAGGGCAGGCGCAGGCGGGAGAGCAATTCGCGGCGGTAGCGCGAGGTCGAGGCGAGGATCACGGTGCGTTGCATGGGGACGATTGTGCGTGAGCCGCTCAAGACCCTCCGCCATGTCCCGCGCCGGGGGAGCGTCCGGCGCGCTAGACTGCCGCGGATGAAGAGAGAATTTGCCCCCGAACGGCTCAATGTGCCGGGCTTTGCCGCCGCTGCCGCCACCCTGGAAGCCACCGACCCGGTTCCTGACTACGAGCGCCTGGCCGCCGAACTGGCCGTTCCGGCGCCCGATGCGCTGGTCCGGTGGGCGGCCCATGGGGAAGAACGTCCCGGCGCGGATGGCAAGGCAACGCCCTGGCTGCATCTGGAGGCCGAAGCCGTGGTGCCGCTGGTTTGCCAGCGCTGCCTGTCGCCCGTCGATTCCCTGCTGTCGGTGGATCGCTGGTTCCGCTTCGTGGCCGATGAGGCCACCGCCGAGGCGCAGGACGAGGAGTCCGAGGAAGACCTGCTCGTCGTGAGCCGGGATTTCGACCTGCGCGCCCTGATCGAGGACGAACTGCTGATGGAAATCCCCGTCATGCCCGCCCACGATGTCTGCCCGACGCCGGTACAGCTTTCGTCCAGCGACGAAGACTTCAAGGCGGCCGAAGAAGCCAAGCCGAACCCTTTTGCGGTGCTCGGTGCGTTGCGTTCGCGCAAGCCGGAAGATGGGAAATAGCTCTTTCCTGCCGGCTGGGTTATAATCATGGGCTTCGCGCGCGCCGCCGTGAGCAGCGATACAGGTAGCAACGAGAGGGGCATTCCATACATGCCGCTGAAGTTTCTGTATTGCCACCGCTTGAGCCCGCATCCAATCACTCACCTAACAGTCCAGGAGCCATCATGGCCGTCCAGCAAAACAAGAAGTCGCCTTCCAAGCGCGGCATGCACCGTTCCCACAATGCGCTGGTCGTTCCCGGCATCGCCGTGGAGCCGACCACCGGCGAAACGCACCTGCGCCACCACATCAGCCCCAACGGTTTCTACCGTGGCCGCCAGGTGCTCAAGAACAAGTCCGAAGCCTGATTCCGCATCCCAAGGCCAAGGCCCGAAGCTACTTCTGCCGTAGCGTCGGGCCTTTGTTTTGATGGCTACGCCTTCTTCTCCCGAAATCACTGCTGCGCCTTCCGCAATCACGCTCGCCGTGGATTGCATGGGGGGCGACCATGGGCCGCGCGTCACGCTCGCGGCCTGCCGCGCATTTCTCGAGCGGCACAGCGAGGCCTCGCTGCTGCTGGTCGGTGCGCCGGCCGCGCTGGCGGGATTTGCCGCGCATCCGCGTGCCCGCATCGTCGCTGCCAGCGAAGTGGTGGGCATGGACGACCCGATTGAAATCGCCCTGCGCAAGAAGAAGGACTCTTCGATGCGCGTGGCAATCCAGCAGGTAAAGGACGGCGCTGCCCAGGCAGCGGTCTCGGCCGGCAACACCGGCGCCTTGATGGCAATTGCCCGCTATCTGCTCAAGACGCTGGAAGGCATCGACCGCCCGGCCATCGCGCCACAGTTGCCGAACGCGAAGGGCGGGGCGACAACGGTGCTCGACCTGGGCGCAAATGTCGATTGCGATGCTGAGGACCTGCTTCAGTTCGCGGTGCTCGGTTCGGCGCTGGTCTCGGCGTTGACCGGTAACGAGGCGCCTTCGGTCGGCTTGCTCAATATTGGCGAAGAAGCCATCAAGGGCAGCGAAACCATCAAAAAAGCAAGCCAACTGCTGCGTACAGCTGCCAATTCCAAGGATCTGAACTTCTACGGAAACGTGGAAGGCAACGATATCTTCAAGGGCACCACCGATATCGTCGTTTGCGACGGGTTCGTCGGAAATGTGGCTTTGAAGGCCAGCGAAGGCGTGGCCTCCATGATTGGCGAGTTCATTCGAGTCGAGTTTTCGCGAAGCGTTTTCACGAAGCTTGCTGCAATTGTTGCCTATCCGGTCCTAAAAGCATTTAAAACTCGCCTGGATCATCGGCGGTACAACGGCGCAGCGCTGCTGGGCCTGCGTGGCCTGGTTTTCAAGAGCCATGGCTCGGCTGACGAAGTGGCTTTCGGCCATGCGCTGGATCGCGCTTATGATGCCGCTCGCAACAACCTGCTCGATCGCGTGCGGGCCCGCATCGCCCACGCCGCGCCTTTGCTCGCGCGGCAGGACCCGGCGGCGCCGGTCGACGCGACGGCCCTTCACGTTTGATGACCCCTCCTTACTCACGCATTACCGGCACCGGCAGCTACCTGCCTCCACGCCGCGTGACCAATGACGATCTCGCCAAGGATCTGGCGACGCGCGGCATCGAAACCTCCGACCAATGGATTGTCGAACGCACCGGCATCCATGCGCGGCACTTCGCCGCGCCGGACGTCACGAGCAGCGACCTTGGTTTCGAAGCGGCCCGGCACGCCCTGGAAGCCGCCGGCCGCAAGGCCAGCGACGTCGACCTGATCATCGTCGCGACCTCGACCCCCGACATGGTGTTCCCGTCGTCGGCCGCCATCCTGCAGAACAAGCTCGGCATTGCCGGTTGCCCGGCATTCGACGTCCAGGCGGTCTGCAGCGGCTTCGTCTATGCGCTCACCGTTGCCGACGCGATGATCCGCACCGGCTCCGCGCGCTGCGCACTGGTGGTGGGCGCCGAAGTGTTCTCCCGCATCCTCGACTTCAATGACCGCACCACCTGCGTGCTGTTCGGCGACGGCGCGGGCGCGGTGGTGCTCGAAGCCAGTCAAGAGCCCGGCATCCTGGCCAGCGACCTGCATGCGGACGGAAAGCACGTCGGCATTCTTTGCGTGCCGGGCCACGTGTCCGGCGGCAACGTGCTGGGCACGCCGCTGCTGCACATGGATGGCCAGGCCGTCTTCAAGCTCGCAGTGCGCGTGCTCGAGGAGGCTGCGCGCACCACGCTGGCCAAGGCCGGCAAGACCGATGCCGATATCGACTGGCTTATCCCGCACCAGGCCAACATCCGCATCATGGAAGGCACGGCGAAGAAGCTGAAGCTTCCGCGCGAGAGATTGATCGTCACGGTGAACGAGCACGGCAACACCTCCGCTGCATCGATTCCGCTGGCGCTCGATGAGGGCGTGCGCTCCGGCAAGGTGAAAAAGGGCCAGACACTCATGCTCGAGGGCGTGGGCGGCGGCTTCACCTGGGGCGCGGTGCTGTTGAATCTGTAGTGCGTTGCAGCGCCCGGAAGAGGGTGCTGCGATGCAAGATGACGCTTGAAACAATGAAATCCTTTGCTTTTGTCTTTCCGGGTCAGGGCTCGCAGGCCGTCGGCATGCTCGACGCCTGGGGCGATCATCCGGCTGTGGCCGAAACGCTTCGCGAAGCTTCCGAAGCGCTCGGCGAAGACATCGGTGCGTTGATCAAGAATGGTCCCAAGGAAGAGCTGGCGCTCACCACCAACACCCAGCCCGTGATGCTGGTTGCCGGCGTGGCCGCGTGGCGTGCCTGGCTGGCGGAGGGAGGCGCGACGCCTTCCGCCGTGGCCGGCCATTCGCTTGGCGAGTATTCCGCGCTGGTGGCTTCGGGCGTGCTCACGCTCGCGCAGGCTGCGCCGCTGGTGCGTTTTCGCGCGCAGGCGATGCAGCAGGCGGTGCCTGTCGGTGTCGGCGCAATGGCTGCGGTGCTGGGCATGGAGTCGGGCAAGGTAGTGGCCGGGTGTGCGGAAGCCACGGCCAGTTTTGGCGCCGGCAGTGCGGAAATCGTCGAGGCGGTGAATTTCAACGACCCGATGCAGACCGTGATCGCCGGCAGCAAGGCCGCGGTCGACAAGGCCTGCGAACTGCTCAAGGCCAACGGCGCCAAGCGCGCGTTGCTGCTGCCGGTTTCGGCTCCGTTCCATTCGAGCCTCATGAAACCCGCGGCGCAAGCATTGCGCGAGAAGCTGGCTTCCATTGAACTGGCCGCGCCACAGATTCCCGTGCTGAACAATATCGACGTTGCCGTTGAAACCGATGCCAACCGCATTCGCGACGCCCTGGTGCGGCAGGCTGCCGGCCCGGTGCGCTGGGTCGAGAGCGTGCAGGCCTTGAAACTGCGCGGTATAGCCGCCATCATCGAATGCGGTCCCGGCAAGGTGCTGGCCGGCATGGTGAAGCGCATCGCCCCCGATCTGGAGGCCGCGTCGGTGTACGACCCGGCCACGCTCGCGGACACCCGACAATCGCTCGCCGGCTGAACCGGCAAGGCCCCGATACTTTTTCTTATGAGCATTCCCAAATTCGAAGGGCAAGTCGCCCTGGTCACCGGCGCAACGCGCGGCATCGGCGCGGCGATCGCGCTGGAACTTGCCCAGCGCGGCCTCAAGGTCGTGGGCACCGGCACCACCGATGATGGCGCGGCCAAGATCACCTCGGCCCTCAGTGCCTTCGACGGCCGCGGCCGCGCACTCGACGTGAATGACGGCGCCGCCATCGAGGCCCTGATCGACGAGATCGTGCAGGCCTACGGCGCAATCCACGTGCTGGTGAACAACGCCGGCATCACGCGCGACACGCTCGCCATGCGCATGAAGGACAGCGACTGGGATGCGGTGCTCGACACCAACCTCAAGGCCGTCTTCTCGCTCTCGCGCGCGGTGATCCGGCCGATGATGAAGCAGCGCTACGGCCGCATCATCAGCATCACCAGCGTGGTTGGCGCTTCCGGCAACGCCGGCCAGGCCAACTATGCGGCCGCCAAGGCCGGCGTCGCGGGCATGACCCGTGCGCTGGCCCGCGAACTGGGCAGCCGCAACATCACCGTCAACTGCGTCGCACCCGGTTTCATCGAGACCGACATGACGGCCAGCCTTCCCGAAGCCCAGCAACAGGCGCTGCTACAGCAGATTCCGCTGGGCCATCTGGGCAAGCCGGCCGACATCGCGCACGCGGTGGCTTACCTCGCATCGCCCCAGGCATCCTACGTCACGGGGCAGGAGCTGCACGTCAACGGCGGCATGCACATGTAGCCGCAAGGCGCAAATTTCCCCGTACCGGGTGCACGGCAAATGCCACAATGCGCCCGGCTAAAATCCACCGATTACCTACAACCCTCAGAGGGAACCAAATGAGCGATATCGAAGCACGTGTCAAGAAAATCATCGCCGAGCAGCTCGGCGTGGAAGAGTCCCAAGTGACGAATGAAAAGGCCTTCGTGGCCGACCTCGGCGCGGACTCGCTCGACACGGTCGAACTCGTGATGGCACTCGAAGACGAATTCGGCATCGAAATTCCCGACGAAGATGCCGAGAAGATCACCACGGTGCAAAACGCCGTCGACTACGCCACCAAGAATCAAAAGGCCTGATAGGCCAGCTGACAACACTGCAACTGCGGCCGGCGGCTTTTACTTGAACCGCTCGCGCCGACAGGCAACTGTTCAGCGCTTCCAGAAAGGTTTGCCGGCATGACCAAACGCCGCGTCGTCGTGACCGGACTCGGTTGCATCGCTCCTGTCGGAAACACCGCAACCGAATCCTGGGCCAACCTGTTGGCCGGGAAGTCGGGTATTGCGAACATCACCGCGTTCGATGCAAGCGCCTTCGCCTGCAAGTTCGCCGGTGAGGTCAAAGGTTTCGACATCACCCAATACATCTCGGAGAAAGAAGCGCGTCACATGGACCGCTTCATTCATCTGGGACTCGCCGCCGCCATCCAGGCGGTGCAGGACAGCGGACTGCCGACCGGCGAAGCGCTGTCCTATGAAAAAGCCGTGCGCATCGGCTGCAACATCGGCTCCGGCATCGGCGGACTGCCGATGATCGAAGAAACGCACGGCGAATACGCGAATCGCGGCCCGCGCCGCATCTCGCCGTTCTTCGTACCGGCGTCGATCATCAACATGATCTCGGGCCACGTCTCGATCAAGTACGGCTTCAAGGGCCCGAACATTGCTGTCGTCACGGCCTGTACCACCGGCCTGCATGCCATTGGCACGTCGGCACGCATGATCGAGTACGGCGATGCCGACGTGATGATCGCGGGCGGTGCGGAATCGACCATTTCCCCGCTCGGCATCGGCGGCTTCACGGCGCCTCGCGCGTTGAGCACGCGCAACGACGATCCCGCCACGGCCTCGCGCCCGTGGGACAAGGACCGCGATGGTTTCGTGCTGGGCGAGGGCGCCGGCGTGCTGGTGCTTGAAGAGTACGAACACGCCAAGGCGCGCGGCGCCAAGATCTATGCCGAAGTCGCGGGCTTCGGCCTGACGGGCGATGCGTACCACATGACCGCGCCGGACGTCGACGGCCCGCGCCGCTCGATGGCCATGGCGCTGGCCAATGCCGGCGTCAATGCCGACCAGGTGCAGTACCTCAACGCGCACGGCACCTCGACGCAGATCGGCGACCTCAACGAGACCAACGCGGTCAAGCTGGCATTCGGCGATCACGCGAAGAAGCTCGTCGTGAATTCGACCAAGTCCATGACCGGCCACCTGCTGGGCGGCGCGGGGGGCATCGAATCGGTGTTCACGGTGATGGCGCTGCACGAGCAGAAGAGCCCGCCGACCATCAACATCTTCAACCAGGATCCGGAGTGCGATCTCGACTACTGCGCCAACGAGGCGCGCGATCTGAAGATCGATGTCGCGGTCAAGAACAACTTCGGCTTCGGCGGCACCAACGGCACGCTGGTGTTCAAGCGCGCTTGAGCAGCATTGCTCTTTCATGCACAGCGCGCCGTCGGTGACCTATCCGGTGGGGCGCTCGCGTGGCGCAACCCGGATTCTCGTTGTTCTCTGGGCCCTGGGCGCTTGCTGTGCGGGCGCGTCCTGCTATCTCTTCGATAGCGTCGGATGGCGCCAGCTGCTGCTGGTTTTCAGCGTCGTGTTCGCGGGCGTCGCTGCGGGCTTCGGCTTGCGGCGCGATGGCGCGGGCGTGCTGCATTTCGACGGCCTCCATTGGTCGCTGACGGGAGCCCCTGCCTCCCGCACCGTGCATGCCGCCCGGGCATTTGCAGCGCTCGATTTCCAGTCGCTGATGCTGGTCGGCCTCACCGAGCCGGGCCGCGCCAGGCGCTGGCTCTGGATCGAGCAGAGGGCCATGCCGGAGCGCTGGCGCGACGTGCGCCGCGCGATATATGCGCGCGCCCCGTCCGCGGCTTCTGCTGGCGATCCCTGGCGCGCGACGGCGCCGGCAGACGCGCCCTGAACTCCCGTCGATGACCACTTCCGTGCCTCCCGTGCCGCCGGAATCCGGCCTGACCGATGTGCCCGCCGCGGCGCCGCGTCCGGGCGAGGTCGATTTCCAACTGGTCCAGCGTACCGTCGCGGGTGACCAGAAGGCATTCGAACTGCTGGTCATCAAATACCAGCGCCGCATCGAGCGGCTGATCGGGCGGATGGTGCGCGACGTCGACCTGATCGAGGACATCGCGCAGGAAACTTTCATTCGTGCCTACCGCGCGTTGCATCAGTTCCGCGGCGAGGCGCAGTTCTACACCTGGCTCTACCGGATCGCCGTCAACACCGCCAAGAAGGCACTGGTGGACATGAAGCGCGATCCAACCATTTCCGAGGCTGCCCTGAGGCCTTCTTCTGAGGACGACGATGAAACTTACCGTCCCGGAAACGAACCAACCACCGACGAAACCCCCGAATCGGTCATGGCGGCGAACGAAATCGCCAGTGCCGTCGAGGCAGCCATGGAAGCACTCCCTGTCGAGCTGCGCCAGGCGGTCACGCTGCGTGAAATCGAGGGCATGAGTTACGAAGAGATTGCCGAGGTCATGGATTGCCCCATCGGTACGGTGCGTTCGCGTATTTTCCGGGCGCGCGAGGCCATTTCGGCCAGGGTCAAGCCACTGCTGGACAACCAGTCCGGCAAGCGTTGGTAAGTAAGCAGGTGAATGAAATGAATCAGACGATGACGGTTCGGGAACAGGTGTCCGCACTTGCGGATGGTCATTTGCAGGGCGAGGCGTTCGCGCAGGCGATCGAAGCAATCTGCGCCGATGGCGAGGCGCGGGCGGCATGGCAGGCCTTCCACGTCGCGGGCGACGTGCTGCGTTCGGGTTCGCATTCGCCGTGCAGCGACACCTCCACATTCTTGGCGCGCTTCCAACAGCGGTTGGCGGCGGAGCCCGTGATGGTCGCCCCTGCGTCGACGCCGGTCGCCGCATCGGTGGCACAGCCTGTGCAGCGCAGGGCGGAAGCGGCCAACGAGCCGGTGTTCCGCTGGAAGCTGGTGGCCGGCGCTGCGTCGCTGATGGCCGTGGCCGCCATCAGTTGGACCCTGGTCGGCAACGGCACCGCGGTTCCGCAGGGAGGCGCGCAGCTGGCGTCTGTCCCGCAGCAACAGCAGCCGGCGGTGAATTCGGTGCTGGCGGCAGCAGCGATCAACAGCCCGCAGCCCGCCGGCAGCGTGCTGACCCCGACGCGCGTGCTCGTGGGCAATGGCAATCCTCAAGTCATGTTGCGCGATCCGCGGCTCGACCAATTGCTCGAGGCGCACCAGCAGGCCGGCGGCGCATCGCAAATGCCTTCCGGTTTCCTGCGCAATGCCACTTTCGAGGGGCCGACGCGCTGAGCGCGCGCAACTCCTACCCGCCGCCCGCAATGACCGTTCAGATGCCGATCTCCGCACGCGCCTGCGTGCTTGTGTTTGCCGCCTTCTGCCTTGCGCAGGCTGCCACCGCGCAGACCCGCTCGGGCGCTGCAAATGCGAAGAGTGCGGCCACCGCACAGACGGACGAGCCGCCGGCCATGGGCGTGACCGAGTGGTTGCAGCGCATGCACGCGGGGGCCCGGCAGCGCAACTATGTGGGCACCTTCGTGGTGTCGGCGCCGGGCGGCGATCTGTCGAGCGCGCGCATCTGGCATGTGCGCGACGGCGAGCACCAGATCGAACGCATCGAAGCCTTGTCGGGGCCGCAGCGCTCGACCTTCCGGCGCAACCGCAATGTCATGACCTTCCTGCCGGAAGCAAAAGTTGTGAAGGTCGAGAAGCGCGAGAACCTCGATCTCTTCCCGAACCTGCCGGACCAGCCCGATTCATCGATCGGCGATTTCTACGACGTGCGCGCGATCGGCAAGGACCGCGTGGCCGGTTTCGACGCCGACGTGGTGCAGTTGGTGCCGCACGACGGGCTGCGCTTCGGCTATCGCATCTGGAGCGAGCGCCGCTCGGGACTGGTGGTGAAGCTGCAGACCGTCGACAGCGAATCCCGCGTGGTGGAGCAATCGGCCTTCTCCGAACTGCAGCTCGACGCGCCGGTGAAGGCGCAGGCGCTCTCGCAGATGATGTCCAACACCTCGGGCTACCGCGTCGAGAAGCTGGAGCTCGAGCGCAGCAACGCGCAGGACGAAGGCTGGATGCTGCGAACACCCGTGGCCGGATTCAAGCCCCGAAGCTTCTTCCGCCGTCCGACAGCAGGCAGCGAAGGCAGCGGCGGCAAGCCGAAGCAGGACGCGGCCACGGTCCAGTGGACCTTCTCCGATGGCCTGGCCTCGGTGTCGCTCTTCATCGAGCGCTACGACGCGGCGCGCGCGCCCCGCGACGGCGTGCTGACCATCGGCGCGACCAATGCCATCCGCCGGCGTCTGCCCGAACCGGCCGGCGACTGGTGGCTGACCGCGGTCGGCGAGGTGCCGCAGCAGACGCTCAATGCATTCGCCCAAAGCCTCGCGCGTACGCGCTGACAGGCCGCACAAGCGCCAATTGCGCTGAACCAAGCGGACGATGCAGACTCACAGCACTTGTTTTTCAGCCGCTCTGTTCTTTTGAAAGAAAACCGATGATCTTCAAAGTCGAGGGACACAAGTTTCGTTCCGGCCTGCTGGCTCTTGCGCTCGCAGTGACAGCTGGCTCCACATTCCTGCCGGTCGAGCCGGCCCATGCGCAGACGCGCACACTGCCCGATTTCACCGACCTGGTCGATCAGGTGGGCCCCTCCGTGGTCAACATCCGCACCGTCGAGAAGGTCGCACAGCGCGGCAGCAACGGCGAGATGGACGAGGAAATGCAGGAGTTCTTCCGCCGCTTCTTCGGCCAGCCGCTGCCCGGCACACCGCGCTCGACCCCGCGGCCGAACCGGCCGCAGCAGCCGCAGGAAGAGGAGCGTCCGCGCGGCGTCGGCTCCGGTTTCATCCTCACGGCCGACGGCTACGTGATGACCAATGCGCACGTGGTCGAGGACGCCTCCGAAGTGCTGGTCACGCTGACCGACAAGCGCGAGTTCAAGGCCAAGATCATCGGCGCCGACAAGCGCACCGACGTCGCGGTCGTCAAGATCGAGGCCGCGGGCCTGCCCGCGGTGAAGATCGGCGATATCTCCAAGCTGCGTGTCGGCGAATGGGTGATGGCCATCGGCTCGCCCTTCGGCCTCGAGAACACCGTCACCGCCGGCATCGTGAGCGCCAAGCAGCGCGACACCGGCGAATACCTGCCGTTCATCCAGACCGACGTGGCCATCAACCCCGGCAACTCGGGTGGCCCGCTGATCAACATGCGCGGCGAAGTGGTCGGCATCAACAGCCAGATCTACTCGCGCTCGGGCGGTTTCATGGGCATCTCGTTCTCGATCCCGATCGACGAGGCGATCCGCGTGAGCGAGCAGCTGCGCACCTCGGGGCGCGTTTCGCGCGGCCGCATCGGCGTGCAGATCGACCAGGTGACCAAGGACGTGGCCGAAGCCATCGGCCTGGGCAAGGCGCAGGGTGCACTGGTGCGCGGCGTCGAAGCCGGTTCGCCGGGCGAGAAGGCCGGCGTGGAGCCGGGCGACGTCATCACCAAGTTCGACGGCAAGGCCATCGAGAAGCCGAGCGACCTGCCGCGCCTGGTGGGCAACACCAAGCCGGGCACCAAGAGCACGCTCACGGTGTTTCGCCGCGGTGCTTCGCGCGAGCTCAACGTGACCATTGCCGAGATCGAGCCCGACAAGCCCGGCAAGCGCGCGAGCGACCGCGACGAGCCGGCGCCGAAGCCGTCGGCATCCGCTGCCCTCAAGTCGCTCGGCCTGGCCGTGAGCGATCTCACCGATGCGCAGAAGAAAGAACTCAAGCTGAAGGGCGGCGTGAAGGTCGATGCCGCCAACGACGCCGCGGCTCGTGCGGGCCTGCGCGAAGGCGACGTCATCCTGGCGGTGGCGAATGTCGAGGTTTCGAGTGTGCGCGAATTCGAGTCGGCCGTCGGCAAGGCCGACAAGAGCAAGCCGCTCAGTGTGCTGTTCCGTCGCGGCGACTGGGCGCAGTACGCGCTGATTCGTCCCGCACGCTGATCCGGCGTTGGCGTCAAGTGGCCCCACCCGGCAGTCGGGTTTGGGGCCATTTTTTGAGGTGTTTGCGACGTTCTGGGGCCAGCCTCGAAAAAAATCTGACGGCCTGGAAATGCCAATATTTGTTTGCGATTACTAACTTATCGGAAGGCTAAGGACGGATTTCGGTAGAATAGGGCACCCTCGGCGGGCGGTCAGCGCATAAGGAGTGCCCTGACCTTCACGATGCGAGATGTCAGACGGCAGTCCACCGGTGCTCCACAGATCGCCCACAAGTTGTTCAGCAACTGCTCCACCGATCCTGTGGATAACCTGTTCGTATCTTTGATGTTGTGGACCTGCAACGACCCCTTTGGACCCTGTTCCCGGATGTACGTGCTTCCCTTTTTGCCTACAATGAAGTTCCAACTACTGCAGTTGCCATTGCTTGTTGGTTCAGGGCGCGTCTCCAGAAGACGCGCCCTTTTTTCTTGCCTGTCGCACTCTGCGCACGAGCCAATTCAAGTACTTAAGCGTTCCCGTTGATGAATCACATCAGAAACTTTTCGATCATTGCGCACATCGACCACGGCAAGTCGACGCTCGCAGACCGTTTGATCCAGCGTTGCGGCGGCCTCGCAGAACGCGAGATGGAAGCGCAGGTGCTCGACTCGATGGACATCGAAAAAGAGCGTGGGATAACCATCAAGGCACAGACCGCTGCGCTGCACTACAAGGCACGCGATGGGCAGGTCTACAACCTCAATCTGATCGACACGCCAGGCCACGTCGACTTCTCGTATGAAGTGAGCCGCTCGCTGTCGGCATGCGAAGGCGCATTGCTCGTCGTCGATGCATCGCAAGGCGTCGAAGCGCAGACAGTGGCCAACTGCTACACCGCGCTCGACCTCGGCGTCGAAGTGGTGCCCGTGCTCAACAAGATCGATTTGCCCAACGCGGATCTCGACAACGCACGCACCGAGATCGAAGACGTGATCGGCATCGACGCGACCGATGCGATCCCGTGCTCGGCAAAGACCGGCGTGGGCATCGACGACATTCTCGAAGCCATCGTCGCCAAAATGCCCGCGCCGCGCGGCAATCCCGACGGTCCGCTGCGCGCGATGATCGTCGACAGCTGGTTCGATGCGTACGTCGGCGTCGTCATGCTGGTGCGCGTGGTCGACGGCCGGCTCGCGAAGGGCGATCGCATCAAGATGATGGCGTCGGGTGCGATGTACAACGCCGACAGCGTCGGCGTCTTCACGCCCGCCAACGAAGCGCGTGCGTCGCTCGAGGCGGGCGAGGTGGGCTACATCATCGCGGGCATCAAGGAACTGCAGGCGGCCAAGGTCGGCGACACGGTTACGCTGATCAAGCCCGGCAGCGGCGGCGCGGCGGCCACGGCCACCGAGGCGCTGCCCGGCTTCAAGGAGATCCAGCCGCAGGTGTTTGCGGGCCTCTACCCGACCGAAGCGAGCGAGTACGACTCGCTGCGCGACGCGCTCGAAAAGCTCAAGCTCAACGATTCGTCGCTGCGCTACGAGCCCGAGGTGAGCCAGGCGCTCGGTTTCGGCTTTCGCTGCGGCTTCCTCGGCCTGCTGCACATGGAGATCGTGCAGGAGCGCCTGGAGCGCGAGTTCGACCAGGACCTGATCACGACCGCGCCGAGCGTGGTCTATCAGGTGGTCAAGAACGACGGCGAAGTGCTCATGGTCGAGAACCCGTCCAAGATGCCCGACGTCGGCAGGATGGCGGAGATCCGCGAGCCCATCGTCACCGTGCATCTCTATATGCCGCAGGAATACGTCGGCTCCGTCATGACGCTGGCCAACCAGAAGCGCGGCGTGCAGATGAACATGGCCTACCACGGCCGCCAGGTCATGCTGACCTACGAGATGCCGCTCGGAGAGATCGTGCTCGACTTCTTCGACAAGCTGAAATCGGTGAGCCGCGGCTACGCCTCGATGGACTACGAGTTCAAGGAGTACCGCGCTTCGGACGTGGTCAAGGTCGACATCCTGCTCAACGGCGACAAGGTCGACGCGCTGTCGATCATCGTGCACCGCAGCCAGTCGCAGTACCGCGGCCGGGCGGTGGTGTCGAAGATGCGCGAGATCATTTCGCGCCAGATGTACGACGTGGCGATCCAGGCGGCCATTGGGGTCACCATCATTGCGCGTGAGACAATCAAGGCGCTTCGCAAGAACGTGCTGGCCAAGTGCTATGGCGGCGACATCACCCGCAAGAAGAAGCTGCTCGAGAAGCAGAAGGCGGGCAAGAAAAGAATGAAGCAGATCGGCTCCGTCGAGGTCCCGCAAGAGGCCTTCCTCGCGATTCTGCAAGTCGAAGACTGATCAAAAAATGGCATTCCTCACCTCCCTGGTCCTCGCGGCTTTTGCCGCCTATGTCGGCGCCTGGTATTTCAACGCGATCGAAGGCAACTTCGCCTTGCTGCTGTTCCTGGCCACAGTGGTCACCGGGCTGTACTGGCTGGCCGAGCGCTTCTATTTCCTGCCCCGGCGCGAACGGGCCGCCGCCAGGCTCGAAGACTCGCTGACCGAGCGCAATGCGCGCCTGGCCGAGCAGGGTATCAGGCAGGTCGATACGGCCGACGCGAAGGCGAGCGAGCGGCTGTTGATGCAGCCCTGGTGGCTCGACTGGACCGCGGGCCTGTTCCCCGTGATCCTGGTGGTGTTCCTGCTGCGCTCGTTTCTCTACGAGCCCTTCAAGATTCCCTCGGGCTCGATGATGCCCACGCTGCTGACCGGTGACCTGATCCTGGTCAACAAGTTCACCTACGGCCTGCGCCTGCCCGTGATCAACACCAAGATCACCGACGGAACGCCGCTGGCGCGCGGCGACGTGGTGGTGTTCCGCTACCCGCCCAAGCCGAGCATGGACTACATCAAGCGCGTGGTCGGTATTCCCGGCGACGAAGTGGCCTACCTGAACAAGAAGCTGACGATCAACGGCCAGCCGGTGTCCAAGGTGGCGGATGCCGACTACCTCGACAGCGAGTCGATGCGCCTGCTCAAGCAATACGGGGAGGACCTGGGCGGCAAGCAGCACAAGCTGCTCAACGACGAGGCCGCGCCGTCCTTCGTTCCGGGCGCCAGCGACTTTCCGTTTCGCGAAAACTGCCGTTACTCGGTCGAAGGCGTAGTCTGCAAGGTGCCGGCCGGCAACTATTTCATGATGGGCGACAACCGCGATAATTCGGCGGACTCGCGTTTCTGGGGCTTCGTTCCAGACAAGAACATCGTGGGCAGGGCGTTCTTCGTCTGGATGAACTTCAGCGATCTGGGTCGCATCGGTCCGTTTCAATAAGCATTCATCAGCATAGTTCGAGGGGTATGAGGGCATGAGAACACATCGGTTCGTTCGCAGCAGGGCTGCGCAGCAACGCGGCATTTCGTTCATCGGCTTGGTGTTCGTCGCGGTGGTGCTCGGGTGCCTGGGCGTGGTCGTCGCGCAGGTCATCCCGACGCTGATCGAATGGCAGGCCATCGACAAGGCCGCCAACAAGGCCAAGGAGGGGGCAACCGTGCCCGAAGTGCGCGCGATTTTCGATCGCGCCCAGGCCATCGACGACTTCAAGTCGGTCAGCGGCAGGGACCTCGAGATCAAGAAGGTCGGCGACAAGGTGGTCGTGTCGTATTCGTACGAGCGCGAGATCCCCCTGTTCGGCCCCGCCTTCCTGACGCTCAAGTACAAGGGCGAAACCCGCTGAACACGGCGCCAAAAAAGGTGGACGGCAGCCTCGCCGCGCTGCAGGCGCGCCTCCAGCACACCTTCTCCGACCCGCGGCTGCTCCAACTCGCGCTCACGCACCGCAGTTTCTCGGCCGACCACAACGAGCGCCTCGAGTTTCTCGGCGACTCGGTGCTGAACCTGGCGGTCTCGCACCTGCTCTACATGCGCCTGTCGGCTTTGCCCGAAGGCGACCTGTCGCGCGTGCGTGCCAACCTCGTCAAGCAGGACACGCTGCATCGCCTGGCGGTAGGACTGGCGCTGTCGCCGCTGCTGCGGCTCGGCGAGGGCGAGGCGCGATCGGGCGGGCCCAACCGGCCGTCGATCCTGGCCGATGCGCTCGAGGCGCTGATCGGCGCGGTCTATCTGGACGCCGGCTTTGCCGCCGCCGAGGCGCTGGTGCACCGGCTCTACGAGTCGGTCGAAATCAACCCGCGCATGGAAGCCGCGGCCAAGGATCCGAAGACCGAATTGCAGGAATGGCTGCAGGGTCACAAAATGAAGCTGCCGGTGTATCGCGTGGCTGCCACACTGGGCGCGGCGCACAAGCAGACTTTCGATGTCGAGTGCGAGGTGCCCGAGTTGGGGCTTCGCGAACGCGGCATCGGCGGCTCGCGCCGCGCCGGTGAGCAGGCGGCCGCGGCTGCCATGTTGATCCGGCTCAAGGCACGCGGTGCCGCGTGAAATCACTATGAACGATGCTATCAATCCCGTAGCCGGGCCCGAAGACGCAGAAGGCGGCGCGGGTACCGGCGGTCCCCAGCACTGTGGGCTCATCGCCATTGTCGGCAAGCCCAATGTGGGCAAGTCGACGCTGCTCAACGCGCTGGTGGGCCAGAAGATCAGCATCACCTCGCGCAAGGCGCAGACCACGCGCCACCGGATCACCGGCATGCGCACGCTGGGCGCCACGCAGTTCGTGTTCGTCGACACGCCGGGTTTCCAGACCCTGCACGCCAACGCGCTGAACAAGTCGCTCAACAAGACCGTGCAGGGCGCGGTCGGCGACGTGGACCTGATCCTGTTCGTGGTCGAGGCCGGCAGCTTCACGCCGGCCGACGAGCGCGTGCTCAAGCTGCTCGGCAAGGGCATCCCGACCGTGCTGCTGGCCAACAAGCTCGACAACGTGCACCGCCGCGGTGACATCGCGCCCTGGCTGAAGACCATGCAGGAGAAGCACAGCTTCGCCGAGTTCGTACCGATGTCGGCGAAGAACGCCAAGGATGTCGAGCGCCTGTTCGGCATCTGCGAGAAGTACCTGCCCGAACAGCCCTGGTTCTACGACGAGGACGAGCTGACCGACCGCAGCGAGAAATTCCTCGCCGGCGAGCTGGTGCGCGAGAAGCTGTTCCGCCTCACCGGCGACGAGCTGCCCTACACCTCGACCGTCATCATCGACAAGTTCGAGGAAGAGCCGCCCCAGAAGAAGGGCCAGAAGCGCCTGCTGCGCATTGCCGCCACCATCGTGGTCGAGCGCGACGGCCACAAGGCCATGGTGATCGGCGACAAGGGCGAGCGCATCAAGCGCATCGGCATGGAAACGCGCGTCGAGCTCGAAAAGCTGGCCGACGCCAAGGTGTTCCTCGAACTGTGGGTGAAGGTGCGCTCGGGCTGGGCCGATGACGAAGCCCGCGTGCGTTCCTTCGGCTATGAGTAGGCAAACCCCCAGGCTTGCTCGCTTCGCGTAGCCGCCAACCCCCTTGCAGGGGGCAACGCCAGTGGTCCGGCGAAGCCGGTTCCACGGCGTTTGCCGCCTTCAAGCCTCGATGCTCCATAGCGCACTGACATGGCCACCCACCGCGTTTCGCACGAGCCGGCTTACGTCCTCCATCGCTACGACTGGAGCGAGTCGAGCCTGATCCTCGAGGTATTCACCCGCCACCACGGGCGCATCGCGCTCGTGGCCAAGGGGGCGAAGCGGCCGAGCTCCAACTTCCGTCCCGTGCTGCTGCCGCTGCAGCCGCTGCAGCTCAACTACGGTGGCGACGCCGAGATCCGCACGCTCAAGGGCGCCGAATGGATGGGCGGCCACGTCATGCCGACCGGCGAGGCGCTGCTGTCGGGCTACTACGTCAACGAACTGCTGCTGCGACTGCTGGCGCGCGATGACGCCCACGAAGCGCTGTTCGACGCCTACGCCGGGGTTGTTCAGGTGCTGGCGGGCGATCACGCCGAGGCCCAGGCGGCCACCCAGGCGGCGGCGCTGCGCGCTTTCGAACTGCTGCTGCTGCGCGGGGTTGGCCTGCTGCCCTCGCTCGATGCGCAGACCCTCACGCTGGAACCGCTCGCCGCCCGGGAGCGCTACAGCCTCGTGCCCGAAGCCGGATTGCGCCAGGCCGCCGCCGACGAGGCAGCACTGACCGGTACCGAGTGGCAGGCCCTGCAGGCCGTTCTCGACGACCGGGCTCCTTTTACCGCCACGTTGCGTGAAATTGCCACCATGAACGCCGGTAGCAACAGTGCCCTGCGCAACCAGTTGCGCGCCTTGCTCAACTACCATTGCGGCGTGTCCACGCTGCGCACGCGGCAAATGATGAGAGATCTGCAAGCACTATGAGCACTTCAGGCCACGCCGGCATCGCCACTCCCACCTCGCTGTCGGTCAACCTCAACAAGGTCGCCCTGGTCCGCAACACGCGCCACCTGGGCATTCCGAGCGTGGTGAAGGCTGCCCAGGCCTGCCTGGCCGCCGGTGCGCACGGCATCACAGTGCATCCGCGGCCCGATGCACGCCATATCCGCGCGCACGACGTCAGAGACCTGTCGGCGCTGCTCGCCAAGGACTGGCCGGCCATCGAGTTCAACATCGAGGGCAACCCGTTCCAGAACCTGATGGATTTCGTGCGCACGCTGAAGCCGCACCAGGCCACCTTCGTGCCCGACAGCGAAACCCAGTCGACCAGCGACCACGGCTGGACCTTCCCCGACGATGCCGACCGCCTTCGCCCGCTGATCGCCGAAGCGAAGGCGCTGGGCGTACGCGTCAGCCTGTTCATGGACCCGATCCCCGAGATGATGGCCGCGGTCAAGGCCGTGGGCGCCGACCGCGTCGAGCTCTACACCGAAGGCTACGCGGCATCACGCGGCACGCCCGACGAGCAGGCGGTGCTGGCGCGCTATGCCGATTCGGCGCGCGCGGCGCTGGCCGCGGGTTTGGGCGTCAATGCCGGGCACGACCTGAGCCGCGACAACCTCGCCGCCTTCCTGCGCGCGGTGCCCGGCGTGCAGGAAGTCTCGATCGGCCATGCCTTCGTGGCCGACGCGCTCGAGCTTGGCTACACGGCCGCCACGCGCGACTACCTGCGCTGCATCGACGAGGCGCAGCAATGAACGCCAGCGCCGCATGATCTACGGCATTGGCACCGACATCTGCGACTTGCGTCGCATTGCAGCGACCTTCGAGCGGCAGGGTGAACGCTTTGCCCGCAAGGTGCTGAGCGATGCCGAGTTCAAGGTCTGGGAAGCCCGCCGCGCTCGCTGGCCCAAGCGCGGCCTGAGCTACCTTGCGACCCGGTTCTCCGCCAAGGAGGCCTTCAGCAAGGCTATCGGCCTGGGCATGCGTTCGCCCATGAGCTGGCGGCTGTGCGAAATCGCGAACCTGCGCAGCGGCAAGCCCGTCATCGTGCTGCATGGCGACCTGAAGGATTGGTTCGAGGCGCAGGGCCTCACGGCCCACGTGACCGTGACCGACGAAACCGAATACGCCGCGAGCTTCGTGGTGGTGGAGAAAACATGACCGCCGGGCTTGCCGATCGCCCCCACGCGCCGCTGATCATCGATGTGGCGGCCACCGAACTCAACGACGCCGACCGCCGGCGCCTCGCCAATCCGCTTGTCGGCGGCGTGATCCATTTCGCCCGCAACTGGCGGGATCGCGCCCAGATGACCGCGCTCAATGCCGAGATCAAGGCAATCCGGCCCGACCTGCTGATCTGCGTCGACCACGAAGGTGGCCGCGTGCAGCGCTTTCGCACCGACGGCTTCACGCGCCTGCCGTCGATGCGCGCGCTGGGCGAGCTGTGGATGCGCGACGCCATGCGCGCCACCCAGGCCGCGACCGCTGCCGGACAGGTACTGGCGGGCGAGCTGCGCGCCTGCGGCGTCGACTTCAGCTTCGCACCGGTGCTCGACCTGGACTACGGCGGCAGCAGCGTCATCGGCGACCGCAGCTTCCACCGCGACCCGCGCGTGGTCGCGCTGCTGGCCAAGAGCGTGATGCACGGCATGCTGCAGATGGGCATGCGCAACTGCGGCAAGCACTTCCCGGGACACGGGTTCGTGCATGCGGATTCGCACGTCGAGATTCCGGTGGACGAGCGCGGCCTCAAGGCCATCCTGGACGACGATGCCAAGCCGTACGACTGGCTGTCGGGCACGCTCGCTGCGGTGATGCCTGCGCACGTGATCTATCCGAAGGTCGACAAGCGGCCGGCGGGGTTTTCGTCGAAGTGGCTCAAGGCGATCCTGCGCCAGCGCCTTGCCTTCGGCGGCGCCGTGTTCAGCGACGACCTGAGCATGGAGGCGGGCCGCTATATCGATGGCCGGTTGCTCAGCTACGCCGATGCGGCGCTGGCTGCGCTCGAAGCCGGGTGCGATCTGGCGATGCTGTGCAACAAGAGCGTTGGCGACGGCGCGCCGCTGGATGAAATGCTCGAAGACTTCGCTCTCGCGGCGCGCACTGAGCGCTGGAAGCCTGACATGCGCAGCGAAGCGCGCCGCAGGGGCCTGTTGCCAAGTGGCCCCTCGATTGCCTGGGACGCACTGGTGGCTTCCACGGCCTACCGTGACGCCAAGCGTGCGTTGGCCCAGCCCGGCCTTGCGGAGTAAGCCATGCCCTTGTGCCTCAGTATCCTTCAGCGCCAGGACGAAGCGGTGCTGCGCAACCACGCGCACTACTGCAGGCTCTACGGCTATCCCCACAAATGGATCGAGAGCGACCGCATCCTTCACCCGGCGCTTCGCGCCAGCGCCAAGTACAGCGAGATCCTGCGCCATCTGCGCACGCTGACCGAAGGAGACTGGCTGTTCTTCATCGATGGCGATTCGGTGGTCTTCCACCCCGTGGCGATCGACGTCCTGATGCAGGGACGTGACCTGCTCGCGGTCGAGAGTCCTCCCGTGGGCAGCCAGACGGGCCTGGCCATGACCAACATGATGGTCGTGCGCAACACGGCTGCCAACCGGTCGATGCTGCACCAGTTGATCGTCGATTCAGGGCACGTGATCGCGCTGGCGGCGAAACGCATCGACGAGGCCGCGCGCCTGCGGCCTGCGGGCCTGCTGGGATGCAATGCCATGGAGCAGGGGTTCTACGTCAACGTGTCCTGGCGCATTGCGCAGTGGTACCAGGCGTCGATCTTCGTGGTCAACCTGGGAGCGCTGCCGGTCGAGGTGGAGGGCGAACTGCGCGAGGACATGCTGCACGATCTGAACCTGCAGCGCTTGCTGGCAGAGCAGGTCGACGAGGCGTTGACCCAGGGGCGCCCGGTCCTGCAGGAACCGGCGTACCCGGAGGTATCGCCGGCGGCGGTGGACAGCTACAACCCGGAGGCGCCCGTCGCCTTTCTGACGCTCTATACGCCGCATATCCGGAGCTACGCGCGCGTGTCCGAGCACAACGTGCGCCGCTATTGCGACAGGCATGGCCATGCGTACCACGTGTACCGCGACATTCCCGCATCCATCGGTCCGAACATCAACGGCTCCTGGATCCGGAGCTGGCTCATCAACCAGCACCTGGCCCGTCATGAGTGGGTCATCTGGGTGGATGCGGATGTCGTCTTCTACAACCAGGCGAAACGCATCGAGCCACTGCTCGAAGGCCGCGACCTGCTGCTTGCCAAGGACGTCGGCGCCTGGCAGTTCAACTCTGGCGTCATGGGTTTTCGGAACACGCCCGGCAACTCGCGCCTGCTCGACCGCATCTGGGAGCGCATCGGCGGCGTGGCTGACAAGTCGGCGGTCTACAGCAGCCAGGGCGACCAGTACTACACGAACGAGGTGCTGATGGAAGAGGGCCTTGTCGGCGAGCAGAACATCCTTGACAACCTCAGCATCAACACGCCGCCGCATCTGGCCAGCGAGGACTCCTTGCTGGTGCATTTCATCAATCTCGGCGAGCCTTACCGCTCCGTGTACATGGCCGCGATGGATGCCCGCTCGCAACGGATCCGATAGCAGTTGGCGAAAGGAAACGACATGACGATGGGCGTGCTGGTCTACATCGACAACAAACGGGAAATCATCGACGAGTTTTCATGGCTCTACAAAAGCATGATCTTCTCGAACCTGTTCTCACGTGCAAGGATCATCGCCGTCTGCCATCCGGACGCCGTCGGCGCACTGCCTCAGGACGAGCGGATCGTCGTGATTCCGAGCGAGCCCTACGCGCAGCGCAATGCCGACTGGAACGGCTACGGCTACATCAATTCCGTGGCGAACCTGTGCGAGCCGGCCGTGATCGAGGAGTGCAGGAAGTACGACACCCTGCTGAAGACCGATTGCGATACCTTCGTCACGCCGGCGCTCACGAACTTCACGCCGACCGGCCTGTGCTTCGGCTTCGGCGCGTACGCCTATGAAGAAGAGGTTCGCCGCAAGCTGTCCGAGTGCAGCCAGCGCTGGGGTTTTCCGCATTCCGGCCTGCACAACGTCGGCGCTTCGGTGCTCGGGCCGTCCGAGTTCGTCTGCAATTTCGTGGAGTCCCAGCTCGACTACTGCAACAAGCTGCTCGACGAGGAGTTTCGCCACTTCCAGGGTACATGGCCGGGCTGGTGCAAGAACGTCGTCACGATGTACGCGGGCGAACTGGCCTTGCGTCGCACCTACCCCCAGCAATGCTCGCTGGGACTGCTTGACCATCTGCCCTATGCGAACCGCGCGCTGGGCAGCGACGTCCTGCACATCCATGCGTGGCACACCGACCAGTACTGGTCCAAGCACCAGTACCGCGCTGACAAATATGCCGGCATGGCGCTCGACGAAATCGACCGGCGCACCTCGGGCGGCTACTGCCACTGGCTGGCCGTCGCCGACGTCGAGCAGGTAAGGGCCGCGGTGGACTGAGGAAGACGCGGGAAGTCTTCAGCGCCCGATGCGTGCCAGCGTCTCGCGGACGGCTTCGGTCGGCGGGGTGGACATGGGTGCGGTCGATCCGTGGAAAAGGGAAAGGCGGGCGGTCACGGCGCCTTCGAGGCCGTCGACCAGAGCGGTTCGCCGCCGGTGTCCAGGTGGGTCAGGTAGAGCCGCAGGTCAAATTCGAGCTGATGGTAGTCGGGCTCCATGTGCGCGCATAGCGCGTAGAAGGCCTTGTCGTGACTCTTTTCCTTGGTATGTGCGAGTTCGTGCACAACGATCATCCGCAACCAAGCCAGGGGCACGCCCTTGAACAGGCTCGCCACCCGGATTTCACGCTTTGCCTTGAGCTTTCCGCCCTGCACGCGCGAAACTGTTGTGTGCGTCCCGAGCGCGTTGCGGATCACATGCAGCTTGTTGTCGAACATGACCTTCGACAGCGGCTCGGCCTTGCGCATGAACTCGCTCTTGAGGTCGCTCACGTAGTCGTAGAGCGCGCGGTCGGTCTGCACGCTGTGCATCCCGTCGGGATAGCGCTTGCCGAGCATCGCGGCCAGCTTGTCCTCGGCCATCAGCTGGCGGACCTGATCCAGCAGGGGCGCCGGATAGCCCGCCAGGTATTTCATGCCCGGTACCCGGTGCGCGCCGCGCAGGCGAGTCCCGTAGCCACGCCGCCGAACAGGTCACCCTCGACCAGATTCACGCCCGCGAAGCTCCTGCGCAGAGCGTGCTGGAACGGCCGAAGGGCGGAAGAGCCGCCGGTGAGATAGATCGCGTCGAGGTTACCGCTGCGCAGGCCCGCGCGCTTGACGCAGGCGTGCGCGCAGGCGATCACGTTCTCGAGCGAACCTGCCAATTGTTGAGCCATGTCGGCCGGCGTGAGCGAGGCCACCAGCCCGCGCTCGGCACAACCGAGGTCGATGGCGGTTTCGGCGTCGGTGATCGACGCATCGATCTTGGCCGCTTCCACCGCACTCGCGATGCGATGCCCGTGCCGTTCCTCGAGCACGGTCATCAGCCGGTCGTGCAGCCGCGTGTCGCTGTAGCTCGTGCGCAGGTCTTTCGCCTGGCGCACTGCCTTGGCGGCGTAGAGCCAGTTGATAAGGTGCCAGGAGGAGAGTTCGAAGAACACCTTGCTCGGCACTTCGCGCCCCTGCGGGCCGTGGTGCCGGAAGCCGAACTGCGGCATCACGCGCTCGAGGTTCAGGCGTTGGTCGAAATCGGTGCCGCCGATGTGCACGCCGCTGGTGGCCAGCACGTCGTCGCTGCGGTCCTCGCGGGTCGCGCGCTCGGGTCCGACGCGCACTACGGTGAAGTCGGAGGTGCCGCCGCCGATGTCGACGATGAGCACGATCGACTCCTTGGCGATGCGCTGCTCGTAGTCGAACGCGGCTGCGATCGGCTCGAGCTGGAAGGCGATCTCGCGGAACCCCGCTGCGCGTGCCGCGTGGCGCAGGCTTTCCTCGGCACGCTCGTCGCGCTTCGGATCGTCGTCCACGAAGTGCACGGGCCGGCCGATCACCACGCGCTCGGGCATCTGGCCGAGTTCACGGCTGGCGCGCACGGCCAGCTCTCGCAGGAAGCGGGCGATGATGTCCTCGAAGCTCACGAGGCCGTCGTAAATGGCGGTCTTCTCTTGCATCAGCGCGCTGCCGAGCAGGCTCTTCAGCGAGCGCATCAGCCGGCCTTCGGTGCCCGAGAGGTACTGGCCGATGGCGTCGCGGCCGAAATGCGTGGTTCGGTCTTCGGCATTGAAGAAGATCGCGGTGGGCAGGGTGGTGGCCACGCCTTCGATGGGCAACAAGCGGGCCTCGCCGTCGACCCGGCAGGCCACGGCGGAGTTGGAGGTGCCGAAGTCGATGCCGATCGTCGGCAGCGACGACGGTAACTGCACGTTCAAGATTCCCTGCGCAGCGCCGGGAACAGAATCACATCGCGGATGCTCGGCGAATCGGTCAGCAGCATCATCAGCCGGTCGATGCCGATGCCGCAGCCGCCGGTGGGCGGCATGCCGTATTCGAGGGCGCGAACGAAGTCGTGGTCGTAGAACATGGCCTCGTCGTCGCCGCTGTCCTTGGCGACCACCTGGGCGTTGAAGCGCGCGGCCTGATCTTCGGCGTCGTTGAGCTCGCTGAAGCCATTGCCGAATTCGCGGCCCGTGATGTAGAGCTCGAAGCGCTCGGTGACTTCGGGGCGCTCGTCGTTGGCGCGCGCCAGCGGCGAGATCTCGGTCGGGTGCTCCATGATGAAGGTCGGCTGCCAGAGCTTTTCTTCGACGGTTTCCTCGAAGTACATCACCTGCAGGCTCGCGAGGCTGCGCTGCGAGAGCTTGTCCTTCTCTTCGCTGAGGCCGATCTTGCGCAGTGCATTGATCAGCCAGGCGCTGTCGTCCACACCGTCGCCGGCGTCGGTGTGCTTGAGGATCGCTTCGCGGATCGTCAGGCGTTCGAAGGGCTGCGTCAGATCGACGGCCTTGCCGCCGTACGTGAGTTGCTGCGTGCCCACGGCCTTGTCGGCGATGGTGCGGATCAGCGTCTCGGTGAAGTCCATCAGGTCGCGGTAGTTCCAGTAGGCCGCGTAGAACTCCATCATCGTGAACTCGGGGTTGTGCCGCACCGAGATGCCCTCGTTGCGGTAGCTCCGGTTGATCTCGAACACGCGCTCGAAGCCGCCGACGATCAGGCGCTTGAGGTAGAGCTCGGGCGCGATGCGCAGGAACATTTCCTGGTCGAGCGCGTTGTGGTGCGTCTTGAAAGGCTTGGCGTTCGCGCCGCCCGGAATCGGGTGGAGCATGGGCGTCTCGACTTCGAGGAAATCATTGGCCACCATGAATTCGCGCAGCGCGCTCACTGCCTTGCTGCGCGCGGTGAAGCGCACACGGGCGGTTTCGTCGGTGATCAGGTCGACGTAGCGCTGGCGGTACTTCTGCTCCTGGTCGGCCATGCCGTGGAACTTGTCGGGCAGCGGGCGCAGGCTCTTGGTAAGCAGGCGCAGCTTCGTGACCTTGACCGACAACTCGCCGGTCTTGGTCTTCATCAGCGTGCCTTCGGCGCCCACGATGTCGCCGAGGTCCCAGCGCTTGAAATCGGCGTAGACGTCTTCGCCGACCGCGTCGCGCGTCACGTAGAGCTGGATGCGGCTCGTGGCGTCCTGTACGGTCGCGAAGCTGGCCTTGCCCATCACGCGCTTGAGCATCATGCGGCCGGCCACGCTCACGGAAACGGCTTGCGCTTCGAGGGCCTCGGCCTCGGTGGCGCCATGTGCCTCGACGAGTGCCGCGGCGCGGTGGCCCGGCTTGAAGTCGTTCGGGAACGCAACCCCCTTGCCCTCGGTCTGCGCTGTGCGCAGCAGCTTGAGCTTCTCGCGGCGTTCGGCGATGAGCTGGTTGTCGTCGACGGCCGGCGCCGAGGCGGGCGCTGCAGCGGGCGTGGGAATGGGAGGGGTCAGGTGATCGGACATGGAGAGCGGGTGAGGCGCAACGGGAGCGTGCGCGAGCCCGGCATTTTAGCCGATCGGATTCAGGCGAAGCCGCTGTCCAATGCCCGCCGATCCTGCGTAATGCGCTACGAAAAATATAGCGATCTATTGAGCAATACCCGTGCGTGCGAGCAGATCGCTGATCAGCTCGAGGCGCATCAGCGGGCTGTCGAGCTCCATCAGGCGCTGCTTCAGTTCGAGCTGCATCGGCACCAGTTCGCACCAGCGGTTCGCCACCCAGCCGCAATCGTCGAGCAGGTAGGGCATGCCGATGGGCAACCGTACCGATCCGCCCTGTTCGCGGCGCCGCTCCTCGAGCGTGTCGATCAGGCGTTGCAGTGCCGTGGCGGTGTGTTTCAGGTCGTCGGGAATTTCCAGCGCGACGTCGTCGGCCACGGCCTCCACTTCGGCGACCCACAGACCGTGCTTCTGCAACTCGGTGTCGCGCACCCGGAAGCGTTGCGTGCCCACGCATTCGATCTGCAGCAGCCCGCTTTGCGGCGATTCGAACTCGCGAATCATCGCCAACGTGCCGATGGCAGCGAAGCTCTCCGCATCGGCGCCGGCCTTGCGCACTTCGCTGCCGCTGGTGAGGCTCACCACGCCGAAGGGCGCGTCGGCCTTGCGGCATTTGCCGATCATGTCGAGATAGCGGACCTCGAAGATGCGCAGCGGAAGAAGGCCTCCCGGAAACAGGACCGTACCGAGCGGAAACAATGGCAGTGAATGCAAAAGGGGTAGTGTCGTCATCGAAGAGCCTTGCGTGGCTATCATCGCATTCCGCTCACGGCTGCGCCCCATGCTCTATCAGATTCCCTCGTTCCTCCTCGACGTGATCGTCGGCCTGCTCGGCGGCGCCTGCCTGCTGCGCCTCTACATGCAATACCACCGGGTGCCGTTCGGCAATCCGCTCGGGCGCTTCGTGTTCGCCATCACCGACTGGATCGTGCTGCCGCTGCGGCGCATCGTGCCGTCGGTGAAGCGCTGGGACCTTGCCAGCCTGATCGCCGCGTGGCTGCTGGTGCTGCTGAAGTTCCTGCTGCTGTGGCTGCTTGCCGGCAACCTGGGACGGATTGCGACCCTTCCCCTGGTGTCGCTGGTCGGGCTGATGCAGCTGGCCGTCTCGGGCCTGACCGCACTGCTGGTGGTTTATGCGGTGCTGTCCTGGATTCCGGGCGCGTCGCCGATGCTGCTTGACTTGATCTCCCGTTTGGCCGAGCCGCTGGTGCGGCCCTTCAGGCGCTTCATCCCGCTGATCGGCGGCGTCGATCTCTCGCCGCTGGCGGCCATCGTGGTACTGCAGGTGATCGCGATCGTGCTGGGCAACCTGCTGATGTTTGCCTATCAACTGACGTTCTGAGCCTCACAAGCAAAAGAGCCCGGGTGCATCGCACCCGGGCTCTTTTGCATTGGCTTGCTGTTCGTTCCTCAGCTGACCGCGTCGGCCGGCTGGCGCAGCAGCATGGCCAGCGAGCTGGCAATGGTCTTGCGCAGTTCGCGGCGGTCGCTGATGAAGTCGATGGCGCCCTTGGTCTGCAGGAACTCGGCGCGCTGGAAGCCTTCGGGCAGCGTCACGCGCACGGTCGACTCGATCACGCGCGGGCCGGCGAAGCCGATCAGCGCCTTGGGCTCGGCAATGACCACGTCGCCCACGAAGGCGAAGCCGGCCGACACGCCTCCCATCGTCGGGTCGGTCAGCACGCTGATGTAGGGCAGGCCCTTCTTCGCGAGGCGCGTGAGCGCGGCGTTGGTCTTGGCCATTTGCATGAGCGAGAGCAGGCCTTCCTGCATGCGCGCGCCGCCGGTTGCGGTGAAGCAGATGAAGGGCACCTTCTGCTCGATGGCGGTTTCGACGCCGCGCACGAAGCGCTCGCCGACCACGCTGCCCATGGAGCCGCCCATGAACTCGAACTCGAAGCAGGCCACGACCACGCTGATGCTGTGCACCGAGCCGCCCATGACGACCAGCGCGTCGGTCTCGCCGGTGTTCTCCAGCGCTTCCTTGAGCCGCTCGGGGTACTTGCGGCTGTCCTTGAATTTCAGGGCGTCGACCGGCAGCACTTCCTGGCCGACTTCGTAGCGGCCCTCGGCGTCGAGGAACGCGTCGAGCCGCGCGCGGGCGCCGATGCGGTGGTGGTGGCTGCAGCTGGGGCAGACGTTCTGGTTGTGCTCGAGGTCGGTCTTGTAGAGGACGGTCTCGCAGGCGGGGCACTTGATCCACAGGCCCTCGGGCACCTGGCGGCGCTCCGATGGGTCGGTTTGTGCGATCTTGGCGGGTAGCAGTTTTTCAAGCCAGCTCATAGGACTCCGAATTAGCTCCCCTCTCCCGCATGCGGGAGAGGGGCTGGGGGTGAGGGGCAGCAGCGATTATCGGCCAGCCGCATTCTTCGGGATAGCCGCCGGCAGCGCATCGAGCGCCTCGCGGATGCCGGCGAGGAATTCGCGCACCACGGGCACGACCTTTTCGCGGGGCTGGTCTTCGATCAACTGGATGATCTTCGTGCCGATCACGACCGCATCGGCGGCCGAGCCGACCGCCTGCGCGGTGCGCGCGTCGCGAATGCCGAAACCCACGCCGACCGGAATGCTCACGTGCTGGCGGATGCGCGGAATCATCTGCCCGACCGCCTCGGTGTCGAGGTGGCCGGCGCCGGTCACGCCCTTGAGCGACACGTAGTAGACGTAGCCGCTCGCGATGCGCGCGACCTGCGCCATGCGCTCGTCGGTGCTCGTTGGCGCGAGCAGGAAGATCAGGTCGATGCCGGCCGCCTTCAGGTCCGCCGCGAAAGCTTCGCATTCCTCGGGCGGGTAGTCGACCACCAGCAGGCCGTCGACGCCGGCCGCGGCCGCATCGCGGATGAAGGCTTTCTTTCCGTGCACGAGGTCGTAGCGCTCGACCGGGTTGGCATAGCCCATCAGCACCACGGGCGTGGTCGCGTCCTTCTGGCGGAAGGCGGCGACGATGGCCAGCACCTGCTTCATGCCGATGCCCAATGCCAGCGCGGCCTCGCCGGCCTTCTGGATCACGGGCCCGTCGGCCATGGGGTCGGAGAAGGGCACGCCCAGCTCGATCACGTCGGCGCCGGCCTCGACCATGCCGTGCATCAGCTCGGGCGAGATGTCTGCGAACGGGAAACCGGCGGTGACGTAGGGAATGAGGGCGCGGCGGCCGTCTTTTTTCAGTGCGTCGAAGGTGGTTGCAATGCGGCTCATCACTTGCCTCCCTTCACGCTGAGGCCGCGCATCGAGGGGCGGTCATAGAAGTCGACGCCCGACAGGTCGGCCACGGTGCCGATGTCCTTGTCGCCACGGCCCGAGAGGTTCACCAGGATGGATTGATCGGGGCGCATGGTCTTCGCGAGCTTCATCGCGTGGGCCACGGCATGGCTGGATTCGAGCGCGGGAATGATGCCCTCCGTTCGGCACAAATAATGGAAGGCTTCGAGCGCCTCGGTGTCGGTGATGCCGACGTATTCGGCCCGGCCGATGTCGGCCAGGTACGCGTGCTCGGGGCCCACGCCGGGGTAGTCGAGCCCCGCGCTGATGCTGTGCGTCTCGGTGATCTGGCCGTCGTCGTTCTGCAGCAGGTAGGTGCGGTTGCCGTGCAGCACGCCCGGGCTGCCGCGCAGGATCGAGGCCGAGTGCTTGCCGCTGTCGAGCCCTTCGCCCGCCGCCTCGACGCCGATCAGGCGCGTGCCGGCAAACGGAATGTAGGGATGGAAAATCCCCATCGCATTGCTGCCGCCGCCCACGCAGGCGACCACCACGTCGGGCTGCCTGCCCTCCGCTTCGCCGGTGATGCCGTCGGCCGCGAGCATGGCGGGCATCTGCTCGATGCACTCGGTGCCGATCACGCTCTGGAAGTCTCGCACCATGGTCGGGTAGGGGTGCGGACCGGCCACGGTGCCGATGATGTAGAAAGTGTTTTCCACGTTCGTGACCCAGTCGCGCATCGCCTCGTTGAGCGCGTCCTTCAGCGTCTTGCTGCCCGATTCGACGGGCACCACGGTCGCGCCGAGCAGGTTCATGCGGTAGACGTTCGGGCTCTGGCGCTTCACGTCCTGGCTGCCCATGTAGACCACGCATTCGAGGCCGTAGCGTGCGCAGATGGTGGCGGTGGCCACGCCGTGCTGGCCGGCGCCGGTCTCGGCGATCACGCGGGGCTTGCCCATGCGGCGCGCGAGCATCGCCTGGCCGATCACGTTGTTGATCTTGTGCGCGCCGGTGTGGTTGAGGTCTTCGCGCTTCAGGTAGATCTGCGCGCCGCCCATTTCGCGGCTGGTGCGCGCGGCGTGGTAGATCGGCGAGGGACGGCCGACGAAGTGCTTCAGTTCGTAGTGGAATTCGGCAAGGAAGGCCGGATCGTCCTTGAACCTGGCGTACGCGTCGCGCAGTTCGTTGATCGCGTGGGTGAGCGTTTCGCTCGCGAAGGTGCCGCCGTAATTGCCGAAATGGCCGGTGGCGTCGGGTTGCTGGTAGTTGCTTTGCATGGTTCTCGATCGGTGGGCCGCAGCCCGACATCGATCGGCTGCGGCGGCTAGCTGGAGAAGGACGCGTCGGCCGCCCTGACGGCTGCGACGAATTGCCGGATCTTTCCGGCGTCCTTGAGGCCCTTGTTCCCGGGACCGTCGATTTCGACGCCCGAGCTCACATCAACGGACAGCGTCTTGCAGCGCGTCCGCAGGATGCGAATGCCATCGCTCACGTTTGCAGGTGTGAGCCCACCACTCAAGACGAGGTGAGCGTCGACGGCGGGTGGAAGAAGTGACCAATCGAATGCCTTGCCGCCACCGCCATAACCTTCGACATGCGCGTCGAGCAGGATGGCCTGGGCGTGGGAGTAATCGGAAGCGTATTTTACGAGGTCGAAGCCGGCGCCGGCAGCCCCCAGTGGAATGCGGGCGGCGCGCATGTAGCGGAAGCGGCCTGGGCCGGTGGCTTCCTCGCACCGTTCGGGCGTTTCCTCGCCGTGGAACTGGGCGATCGCGCCCTTCACATGGGCGAGTGCTGCTATGACTTCAGGAGCATCCTCGTTGACGAACAGCAGCACCGGTGTGATGAACGGGGGCAGGCGCGAAGCGAGTTCGGCAGCGCGTTCGGCCGTCACTGCGCGGGGGCTTTTCGCATAGAGCACGAAGCCGATGGCATCGGCACCCGCTTCGACCGCGGCATCCACATCGGCCTCGCGTGTGAGGCCGCAGATCTTGATGCGGGTGCGGGGAGACGTCATGGAGGTCCATCATAAGGAGCGCCACCGGCCTGCAGCGTCGCCTCGGCCGGCAGACCCCACTTGGCATCGTACAACGGGCCCAGGAAGTACAGGCCGTCCGCGGAGAAGGTCGGCGCCGCCGCCTTGCGGCTGCGCGCCTCGAGCACCTCGGCAATCCATTCGGGCCGCTCGTCGCCGCGGCCGATGCGCACGAGGCAGCCCATCAGGTTGCGGATCATGTGGTGCAGGAACGCGTCGGCCTCGAACTCGAAATGCCAGCGGCAGCGTTCGCCTTCGCCAACCCGCGTGACTTGGATGCGGCGCAGGTTCTTCACGGGCGACTTGGCCTGGCAGGCCGAGGCACGGAACGAACTGAAATCATGCGTGCCGATGAGCACGGCGGCGGCTTTGCGCATTGCATCGCCGTCGAGCGCATGCATCGACCAGCCGACCCGGCCCGAATCCAGGCTGGGCCGCACCGGCGACTGCGAGAGCACATAGAGGTAGCGGCGTGCCAGCGCGCTGGCGCGGCAATGGAATTCATCGGGCACCGGGTGCGCCCACTGCACCGCGATGTCGTCGGGCAGGAAGCGGTTGGTGCCACGCGTCCAGGAGAAGGGCTCGCGCTCGACGTCGGTGTCGAAGTGCACCACCTGCATCAGCGCGTGGACGCCGGCGTCGGTGCGGCCGGCGCACAGTGTGCCGATCTTGCCGGATGGCTGCGCGGCGAACTTCGTGAGGGCCGCTTCGAGCTTGTCCTGCACCGTGCGGCCCGAGCGCTGGCTTTGCCAGCCCTCGTACGCCTGGCCGTTGTACCGGATGCCGAGTGCCAGCCTCACGAATTCAGGGACGGTACAACAACAACCGCTCAGCGCAGTTCTGCGAGCAGCTGACGGGCTTGCGACTTGAGATCGCCGGCGCTTTCGGCTTCGACTTCCTCGACCAGCGAACGGGCACCTTCGACGTCGCCGATGGCTTGCAGTTCGCGAGCCAGCGACAGCTTGACGGCGTGCGGGCTGTCGTCGCCTTCATCGTCATCGTGCGTGGCGGCTGCGGCGGGCTTCGCGGTTTCGGCGGGGCGGGCTGGCAGGCCTGCCAGCGCGCTCATGTCGAACTCGATGAAGCCCGAGTCGGCCGGCAGCGCATTGCGCAGCATGGCGGGGCGGGTGTTGTCCGCATCGCTCAGCGAACCGGGGAGCGTGTCGACCGTCAGCGCGCCGGGGGCGGTGTCGAAATCGTTTTCGAGATCGACAGGCGTGGCGGCGTGGCCGTTCGACAGGGGGGCTGGGGGGCGCGCGGTCGTCGGAGCGGACGCGTAGATCGACTTCGGCAGGCTGGCGCTGACCGGTGCATGTTGCTGGGCCGGTGCGGGGGCGGGTGCCGGCGGCGTGGTCAGGTCGAGGTCGAAGTCCAGCGGTGCCACCGAGGGCACGAAGGCGGGCGGAGCAACGGCAACCGGCGGTGCAACGGGAGCAGGTGCTGCCGGCTTGGCGGCCGCGGCGAGGGCGCCCGCGAAGGCGGCCGTCTCGGCCGCGCTGGCGCCGCCGCTGCGGGGAGCGCCCGATTCGTACAGCGGGTTGCCCGGATCGAGATCCTTGCCCATGTCGACCACACGGTTCCAGTCGGAGCCGAGGCCGCCCGTCAGCTTGTGCACTTCGGTGGCGAGGCCTTCGTAGGCACGCACGTCGCGGCGCTTGGCGTGGATCTCGAGCAGCTTGAGGTGGATGGCGGTGCGGTCCGGGTTCAGGCGCAGCGCTTCGCGCAGGATTTCCTCGGCCTGCAGGTCGCGGCCATAGGCCAGGTAGACGTCGGCTTCGGCCACGGGATCGACGTCGCCCGCGTCGAGTTGGCTCGGCGAGTACGACAGCGACGAGACGGTGGAGTCGCCACGATGCTTGGTGTCGACCGATTCGCCGCCGCTGGCGCCGAAGAACGAGTCCTTCGGGATGCGGCTTTCGAGGAACACGCTCTCGCTCATTTCCTCGCGCCGGCGGCCCAGCACGCGGTACAGCAGGAAGCCGATAAGCAGCGCGATCAGCGCCGCGCCGGCCAGCATCAGCGGGTTGTCCAGGAGCTCTTCGAGGAAGGTGGGCTCCGGCGGGGGCGGCGGTGCCGGCTTCTTCACGGCCGGCTTGGGTGCCGTGGCAGCCACGGCGGCGCTCGCAGCCGGAGTTGCGGGAGCAGCAGCTGCATCGGTTGCGGCTGCTGCCGGTGCGGCAGCGGCGGCCTCTGCCGTCGGGGCAGCAGCAGGAGCGGCAGCAGTTGCCTCGGTCGTGGGCGCGGCGGGGCTCGGTGCTGCCGTTGCCGCTGCAGGAACTGCGGGTGCGGCCGCGACGACAGGAGCTGGGGCCGGGGCTGGCGCCGGCGCAGCAATGGGGGCAGGGCTTGCGGCGACTGGAGGTGCGACCGTCGCGCTGGTGGCCGGTGTCGGAACCGGGATGCCCGGCTTCGCCGGTGCCGGTGCAGCCGCACCGGCAGCAGCAGGTGCCGACGAACCGGTGCCCGTTGCAGCCTTGAGCTTGTTCAGCTCGCTGATGTTCTTCGACAGTTCCGCGACGCGGTTGCTGCTGTCCTGCGCCTGGCGGCTCTGGGCGACCTTCTCGTCGGCGGCGCGGGAGGCCGCGCTGCCTTGCGAGATCGTGAGCTTGTCGGGCGTGCTGGCCGCTGCGTTGCGGTCTTCGACGTTGGCCTGCAGCTTGCCCGAGGCCTTGCGGCTCGCGGCCGCGACGTTCGAGGTCGGCGCGTTGTCGGCCAGCCGCTGGCGATAGGCGCCGAAGTCGCGGCTTTGTGCCGTGACCGTGCGGCGGGCTTCGTCCGGCAGGACGGCGGCCGCCTCGGCGCTGCTCGGCAGATCGAGCACGGCGCCGGCGCGCATGCGGTTGATGTTGCCGCCCGAGAACGCATCCGGATTGGCGAGCAGCAACGCGACCAGCATCTGGTCCAGGGACACGTCGGCGGGCTTGTGGGCGGCCGCGATCTTGCTGGCGGTGTCGCCGCGCTGCACCGTAACCTGTTCGCCGCCACTGCTGCGAGCAGGTGCGGCCGCAGTGACCGGCGCGGGCGCTGCTGCAGCCGGCGCAGGCGCCGCGGGTGCTGCCGATGGCGCCGCCACAGGGGCGCGCTCGCGGCGCGCACGCGCTGCCGGGGCAGTGCGTTCGGTCGGCGTGGCGATCCGGGGTGCGATGGGCGTGGCCGGCGCGCTGGTCGTTGGCTGGCGCGTGGCCGGCGGATCGAGCAGCACGGTGTAGTCGCGCACGATCCGGCCGGAGGCGCCGTTGGCTTCGAGCAGCAGGTCGACGAACGGGTCGTTCAATGGGCGGTTGCCGCTCAGACGCACCACGTACTGGCCGCCGGCGCGACGCTGCAGCGTCGCCTTGACGTCGCTCAGTGCCGAGTTGTACGGAACGCCCGCGTTTTTGAAGGCTTCGGCCGTGGCGATGTTGATCTTCAGACCGTCCGCCTCGTTGGCGGCGATTTCGGTCACGTCGATCTCGGCGCGCAACGGTTCGCCCAAGGCCGATTGCACCTTCAGCTGACCCAGCGCAAAAGCGCTGGCGTCGGTGCTGGCGATGCCCAGGGCCACGGCTGCCGCCGCGCCGAGGATGGAAAGCCGCCAGCCATTCGATGGCAGAAGCGGGCGAGCGGCCGATGGGCTGGCCGCAGGCAACAGATGTCTTGTCATGCTGATAGGGGGCGGCTCAGGCCCAGAATTTGTAAGAGGACGTTAGCACCATCACCGGGTACTGACAAGGCAGTGCGCGTGTTCTACCCAGTGCGCGCATACTTACGATCACATCTTCCGTTGCCAGAAGGCAACAGTTTGTGTTTCAAAAGGCCCTGAGCTGCCCGCATCAGGCTTCGAGCAGGATGCGCAGCATGCGGCGCAGGGGTTCGGCGGCGCCCCACAGCAGCTGGTCGCCGATGGTGAAGGCACCGACGTACTCAGGGCCCATCGCCAGCTTGCGGATGCGGCCGACCGGAATGTTCATGGTGCCCGTCACGGCCACCGGCGTCAGGTCCTTCACGGTGGCTTCGCGCGTGTTCGGCACCACGCTGGCCCACGGGTTGTCCGCGGCGATCATCGCTTCGATGTCGGCCAGGGGAACATCCTTCTTGAGCTTGAAGGTCAGGGCCTGGCTGTGGCAGCGCATCGCACCGACGCGCACGCAGAAGCCATCGACGGGTACGGCGGCAGTGCCGAAGCCCGCACCCTGGCCGAGGATCTTGTTGGTTTCTGCACCGGCCTTCCACTCTTCCTTGGACATGCCGTCGCCCAGGTCCTTGTCGATCCAGGGGATCAGCGAGCCGCCCAGCGGCGCGCCGAAATTGGCCGTTTCGGCTGCGCTCAGGTTCTGCTGCTTGTGCAGCACCTTGCGGTCGATCTCGAGAATGGCCGACTTCGGGTCGTCCAGCAGCGCGCGCACTTCGGCGTTCAGGGTGCCGAACTGGGTCAGCAGCTCGCGCATGTGCTGAGCGCCGCCGCCAGAGGCTGCCTGGTAGGTCATGCTGGTCATCCACTCGACAAGGCCGGCCTTGTAGAGGGCGCCAACGCCCATGAGCATGCAGCTCACGGTGCAGTTGCCGCCGATCCAGTTCTTGCCGCCGTTGGCGAGCGCGTTCTGGATCACCGGCAGGTTGACCGGGTCAAGCACGATGACCGCGTCGTCCTGCATGCGCAGGGTGGAGGCGGCGTCGATCCAGTGGCCGGCCCAGCCCGCGGCGCGCAGCTTGGGGAAGACCTCGCTGGTGTAGTCCCCGCCCTGGCAGGTGATGACGATGTCGCACTTCTTCAGTGCCTCGATGTCGTTCGCATCCTTCAGCGCGGTTTCGTTCCTGGCCATTGCCGGAGCCTTGCCGCCAGCGTTGGAGGTCGAGAAGAAGACCGGCTCGATGAGACCGAAGTCGCCTTCGGCCTGCATGCGGTCCATCAGGACCGAGCCGACCATGCCGCGCCAGCCTACGAGGCCGACCAGAGGTTGATTGGATGCGTTCGCCATTTCAGTTTGCCCTTGTGAAAAAAGAAAAAGTTGTCTTTTTTTGCCCCCGACTCGTCGAGCCGGGGAGGGGCGTGACGAAGCGGGCTGCGGTTAGCCGGTAATCGTCTTTTTGGTGATTGCTGCAACGACCGCGTCGCCCATCTCGCGGGTGCCGACGCGCTTCGTGCCTTCCGACCAGATGTCGCTCGTGCGCAGCCCCGAAGCGAGCACGTCCTTGACCGCCGACTCGATACGGTCGGCAGCTTCGGGCTGGTTGAGTGAAAAGCGAAGCATCATGGCAGCAGACAGGATTGTAGCCAAAGGATTGGCAACCCCTTTGCCGGCAATGTCCGGCGCGCTGCCGTGGCTGGGCTCGTACAGGCCCTGGTTGCTCGAATTGAGCGATGCCGAGGGCAGCATGCCGATCGAGCCGGTGAGCATCGCGGCTTCGTCCGAGAGGATGTCGCCGAACATGTTGCCGGTGACGACCACGTCGAATTTCTTGGGCGCCTTCACGAGCTGCATGGCTGCGTTGTCGACGTACATGTGGTCGAGCTCGACGTCCGGATAGTCCTTGTGCACCTCCGTGACGACGTCCTTCCAGAACTGGAAGGTCTCGAGCACATTGGCCTTGTCCACGCTGGTCACGCGCTTGCTGCGCTTGCGGGCGGCCTCGAAGGCCACGCGGGCGATGCGTTCGATCTCGGGGCGCGAGTAGCGCATCGTGTCGAAGGCTTCCTCGGCGCCCGGGAAGTGGCCGTCGACCGCAGTGCGGCGCCCGCGCGGCTGGCCGAAGTAGATGTCGCCGGTCAGTTCGCGGATGATCAGGATGTCCAGGCCCGCGATCAGCTCGGGCTTCAGGCTCGATGCGCCCACCAGCTGCTCGTAGCAGATAGCCGGGCGGAAGTTCGCGAACAGGCCCAGGTTCTTGCGCAGCCCCAGGATGGCCTGCTCGGGGCGCAGCGGCCGGTCGAGCTTGTCGTACTTCCAGTCGCCGACCGCACCGAACAGCACCGCGTCGGATTCCTTTGCCAGCTTCAGCGTCGATTCGGGCAGGGGATGGCCGTGGGCCTCGTAGGCGGCACCGCCGACCAGCGCCGACTCCATCTCGAACTTCAGGTCGAGGACTTCGAGCACCCTGACGGCTTCCGCCACGATTTCGGTGCCGATGCCGTCACCGGGGAGAACTGCGATTTTCATAAGTTGGTCCGAGGTTTTTTCTTGAAAACGGAAATGCGGTCGATCACGAGATCATCGTGTGCGCCAGCCAAGGCTTCGATGCCAGGCGCTCGGCCTCGAAGGCCTTGATCTTGTCCTTGTGGCGCAGCGTCAGGCCGATGTCGTCCAGCCCGTTGATCAGGCAGTACTTGCGGAAGGCCTGCACGTCGAACGCAAACTCCTGGCCGTCAGGCTTCACGACCACCTGGCGCTCCAGGTCGATGGTCAGCGTGTAGCCCGGAAAGGCGAAGGTCTCGTCGAACAGCTGGGCCACCTGCGCTTCGGGCAGCACGATCGGCAGCAGGCCGTTCTTGAAGCTGTTGTTGAAGAAGATGTCCGCGTAGCTCGGCGCGATGATCGCGCGGAAGCCGTACTGGTCGAGCGCCCACGGCGCATGTTCGCGCGACGAGCCGCAGCCGAAGTTCTTGCGCGCCAGCAGCACCGAGGCGCCGGCGTAGCGCGGCTGGTTCAGCACGAAGTCGGGGTTCGGCTTGCGGCTGGCCGGGTCCTGGCCCGGAAAGCCGGCGTCCAGGTAGCGCCATTCGTCGAACAGGTTCACGCCGAAGCCGGTCTTCTTGATCGACTTGAGGAACTGCTTCGGAATGATCGCGTCGGTGTCGACGTTCTCGCGGTCCATCGGGGCCACAAGGCCCTTGTGCACGGTGAATTTCTGCATGTGAATCTCTCTGGGGTCAGGCGAACGTACGGACGTCGACGAAGTGGCCGTGCACCGCGGCGGCGGCAGCCATGGCCGGGCTCACGAGGTGGGTGCGGCCACCGGCGCCCTGGCGGCCTTCGAAGTTGCGGTTGCTGGTGGATGCGCAGCGCTCACCGGGTTCCAGGCGATCGGCGTTCATCGCCAGGCACATCGAGCAGCCGGGCTCGCGCCATTCGAAGCCCGCGGCCTTGAAGATCAGGTCGAGTCCTTCGCGCTCGGCCTGTTCCTTCACCACGCCCGAGCCGGGCACGACCAGCGCGAGCTTCACGTTCTTGGCGACCTTCTGGCCCAGCTTCTTCACCACGGCAGCGGCTTCGCGCATGTCCTCGATGCGGCTGTTGGTGCACGAGCCGATGAACACCTTGTCGATGAAGATGTCGTTCATGGCCTTGTTCGGCTCCAGGCCCATGTAGACGAGCGCGCGCTCGATGGCGCTGCGCTTGCTGGCGTCCTTTTCCTTGTCGGGATCGGGCACGCGGCCGTTGATGTCGACCACCATCTCGGGCGAGGTGCCCCAGGTGACCTGGGGCTGGATCTGCGTGGCGTCGAGTTCGACCACGGCATCGAACTTCGCACCCGGGTCGGACTGCAGCGTGCGCCAGTAGGCCACGGCCTGGTCCCATTCAACGCCGGTGGGCGCGAGCGGGCGGCCCTTCACGTAGGCGATGGTCTTCTCGTCGACCGCCACCAGCCCGGCGCGCGCGCCGGCCTCGATGGCCATGTTGCAGACAGTCATGCGGCCCTCCATGCTCAGGTCGCGAATGGCCGAGCCCGCGAATTCGATGGTGTAGCCCGTGCCGCCGGCCGTGCCGATCTTGCCGATGATGGCCAGCACGATGTCCTTGGCCGTGCAGCCCAAAGGCAGCTTGCCCTCGACCTTCACGAGCATGTTCTTTGCCTTCTTGCCGAGCAGCGTCTGGGTGGCCATCACGTGCTCGACCTCGCTGGTGCCGATGCCGTGCGCCAGCGCGCCGAAGGCGCCGTGCGTGGAGGTGTGCGAGTCGCCGCAGACGACCGTCATGCCCGGCAGCGTCGCGCCCGATTCAGGGCCGATCACGTGCACGATGCCCTGGCGCTTGCTCAGGAACGGGAAGAACGCGGCGGCGCCGAATTCGGCGATGTTGTGGTCCAGCGTGGTGACCTGTTCCTTGCTGGTCGGGTCGGCAATGCCTTCGTAGCCGCGCTCCCAGCCGGTGGTCGGTGTGTTGTGGTCGGCCGTGGCCACGACCGAGCTGATGCGCCACAGCTTGCGGCCGGCTTCGCGCAAGCCTTCGAAGGCCTGCGGGCTGGTCACTTCGTGCACCAGGTGGCGGTCGATGTAGAGGATCGCGGTGCCGTCTTCCTCGGTGTGGACGACGTGTTCGTCCCAGATCTTGTCGTAGAGCGTGCGTGCCATGTCGGTCTCTTCTGTCTTTCGTGGGGAGGTGAATTGTCTTGCGTTCTATGCGGCGAGAGGCTCGGCGGCATCGGCGGCGGCCGCCGACGTGCGCAGATGGTTGACCAATGTGCGCGCGGCCACCGGCAAGGTGGAGAAGTCGCGTGCCACCAGTCGGATCTCGCGCCTGGACCAGGTGTCGTTCAGCGCCACGCTGCGCAGGCGGCTGCCGATGCCTGCTTGCAGCAGTTCGAATGCGCGCTGCGGCATCACGCCGATGCCCAGTCCGTTGTCGATCATGCGGCACATGGCGTCGAGCCCGGTCACGTGAATGCGCAGCTTGACGCCGCGGCCCGCCTCCAGCGCGGCCTGGTGCATGGCCACGTAGATCGAGCTGTTGGTGTGCAGGCCGACGTGGTCGAAGTCCAGCGAGGCGGAGAAATCGATCGGCTCCTGCGTGACCAGCGGGTGCCCGGCCGGCACGATCAGCACGAGCCGGTCGTGGCGGTAGGGAAGCGTCTGCAACTCGTTGGTGCCGTCGGGAATGTGGCAGATGCCAAGGTCGGCGGCGCCTTCCTGGATCGCGCGCACCACCTCGTTGCTCAGATGCTCTTCGAGGTCGATCTTGATCGCGTCGTGCTCGCGCGTGAAGGCGCCGAGATCCTCGGGGAGGAACTGCACGATGGCCGAGATGTTGGCGTGCACGCGGACATGGCCGCGCACGCCCTCGGCGTATTCGCTGAGTTCGCCCTGCATCTTCTCGAGGCTGTAGAGCACCGAGCGCGCATGGTGCAGCAGGCTCTCGCCCGCGGGGGAAAGGTCGACGCCTCGCGCGTGGCGGTAGAGCAGGGTGGTGCCCAGGGTGGCTTCCAGGTCCGAAAGCCGCTTGCTGATGGCCGAAGCGGCAATGAATTCGCGTTCCGCGGCCCGCCCGATGCTGCCAAGTTCGCAAACGGCCACGAACAGCTGCAGCGACGTGAGGTCGATGCGCCGGGCGAAGTTGCGTTCGGAAGAGGTCATACGGGTTTTGGCATCTCATATGGAGATGGAGGCCCGTATTTTCCCCTTGTTTTCAGGTCTTGGTCATCGCCATGCGCGATGCCATTACTGTCGTCGCGCGATGAGCGAAAGAGGCGTCACTGACGCTTCTTGGCCGAATCCTCCATCTTTTCCCCTGCCTTCTGGACGTCCTGGCCGGCTCCTCTCCAGGTGTTGCAACCCGACAGTGGCACGGCAAGAGTAAACGCGACCGCGAACAATGCGACGAGCGACTTCATGATGAAACTCCTTCGACTAAGTGCGTTGCAGGCTATCGCCGATTTCCGCGCGCTGCATGTCAGCCAAGACGCAAAAAAGCTGCCCGAGGGCAGCTTTCCGTATTGAGCGCAGGCGGCGCGATCAGCGCTTGCCGATGGGCTGCACGTCGCGCTTGGGCGAGCCTTCGAACAGCTGGCGCGGGCGGCCGATCTTGTACTCGGGGTCGCCGATCATTTCGTTCAGCTGGGCGATCCAGCCGACCGTGCGGGCCAGTGCGAAGATCGCGGTGAACAGCGGCACCGGGATGCCGATGGCGCGCTGCACGATGCCCGAGTAGAAGTCGACGTTCGGGTAGAGCTTGCGCGACACGAAGTACTCGTCTTCCAGCGCGATCTTCTCGAGTTCCTTGGCCAGCTTGAACAGCGGATCCTGTTCCAGGCCCAGCTCGGTCAGCACTTCGTTGCAGGTTTCCTGCATCAGCTTGGCGCGCGGGTCGTAGTTCTTGTACACGCGGTGGCCGAAGCCCATCAGCTTGACGTTCGAGTTCTTGTCCTTGACCTTCTTGATGAACTCGCCGATCTTCTCCACGCCACCTTCCTTCTGGATGTCGTAGAGCATGTTGAGCGCCGCTTCGTTGGCGCCGCCATGGGCCGGGCCCCAGAGGCAAGCCACGCCGGCCGCGATGGCCGCGAAGGGGTTCGTGCCCGACGAGCCGCAAAGGCGCACGGTCGAGGTCGAGGCGTTCTGCTCGTGGTCTGCGTGCAGGATGAAGATGCGGTCGAGCGCGCGCTCGAGCACCGGGTTCACCTTGTACTCCTCGCACGGCGTGGCGAACATCATGTGCAGGAAGTTGCCCGCATAGCTCAGGTCGTTCTTCGGGTACATGTAGGGCTGGCCGACGGTGTACTTGTAGGCCATGGCCACGAGCGTGGGCATCTTCGCGATCAGGCGGATCGCGGCGATCTCGCGGTGCTCGGGATTGTTGATGTCCGTGCTGTCGTGATAGAAGGCCGACAGCGCACCCACGAGGCCGGTCATGATGGCCATCGGGTGCGCATCGCGGCGGAAGCCGCGCAGGAAGAACTGCATCTGCTCGTTCACCATCGTGTGGTTGGTCACGACCTTGGTGAAGTTGGCCTTCTTGGCGGCGTCCGGCAGTTCGCCGTACAGCAGCAGGTGGCAGGTCTCGAGGAAGTCGCAGTTGGTTGCGAGCTGCTCGATGGGGTAGCCGCGGTACAGCAGTTCGCCCTTGTCGCCATCGATGTACGTGATGGCCGATTGGCAAGCCGCCGTCGACATGAAGCCCGGGTCGTACGTGAACATGCCGGTCTGCGCATACAGCTTGCGGATGTCGATCACGTCGGGGCCCACGGTGCCCTTGTAGATCGGCAGGTCGACGCTGTCGCCGCCGTTGCTGAACGACAGCGTGGCCTTGGTATCGGATGCTTTCATTTCGGTTTACTTTCAGAGGTGGATTCAGGACGAAGGAGAGATGGCGGGACGCTGTGCGCCGTCGGTTCGCATCAGCTGCAGCAATGCGACCACCTCGGCCCCGGCCCATTCGGGCTCGGGCTCCTTTCTGCGCAGAAGGAGGTCGAGGAGATCGTTGTCCGACAGGTCCATCAATGTCTCCATCGCTCCCGCCTGACCCACGGTCATGCGGAATTCGTGCCGCTCGAAGAAGCGGGCGATGAACAGGTCGTTCTCGAGCAGTCCGCGCCGGCAGCGCCATTTCAGCTTGCTCAGCGCACGTTCGCTGAGCGGCTGGTCGGAGTCGGCGGCGGTTTGCATGGTGACTTCTTGCAGGACGTGCGTCAGATGGCGCGGCGCACCATCAGTTCCTTGATCTTGCCGATGGCCTTGGTCGGGTTCAGGCTCTTCGGGCACACGTCCACGCAGTTCATGATCGTGTGGCAGCGGAACAGGCGGTACGGGTCTTCCAGGTTGTCCAGGCGCTCAGCGGTGGCTTCGTCGCGGCTGTCGGCGATGAAACGGTAGGCCTGCAGCAGGCCGGCCGGGCCCACGAACTTGTCGGGGTTCCACCAGAAGCTCGGGCAGCTCGTGGAGCAGCTCGCGCACAGGATGCACTCGTACAGGCCGTTGAGCTCGTCGCGCTCCTCGGGCGACTGCAGGCGCTCCTTCTCGGGCGGCACGCTGTCGTTCTGGAGGTACGGCTTGATCGAGTTGTACTGCTTGAAGAACTGCGTCATGTCCACGATCAGGTCGCGGATGACGGGCAGGCCCGGCAGCGGCTTGAGCACCACGGTGCCCTTGAGCGTGTTCATGTTGGTCAGGCAGGCCAGACCGTTCTTGCCGTTGATGTTCATCGCGTCGGAACCGCAGACGCCTTCGCGGCACGAGCGGCGAAACGACAGCGTCGGGTCCTGCGCCTTGAGCTTCATCAGGGCGTCGAGCAGCATGCGCTCATGGCCGTCGAGTTCGATCTCGACCGTCTGCATGTAGGGCTTGGCGTCCTTGTCCGGGTCGTAGCGGTAGATCTGGAATGTGCGCTTCATCGTGTGTTCCTAATTTTTAGAATGTCCGGACCTTCGGGGGCACCGATGCGACCGTCAGGGGCTGTAGCTTGACCGGCTTGTACGAGAGGCGGTTGTCCGCGCTGTACCAGAGCGTGTGCTTCATCCAGTTGGCGTCGTCGCGGCCGAGCGGCGCGACAGGATCGTCCGCCGGGCGTTCGTAATCTTCCACGGTGTGGGCGCCGCGGCATTCCTTGCGGGCGGCGGCCGAGACCATCGTGGCCTGCGCCACTTCGATCAGGTTGTCGACTTCCAGCGCTTCGATGCGGGCGGTATTGAACACCTTGGACTTGTCCTTCAGGCCGATGGCCTTGACGCGTTCGCGCACGGCGGCAATCTTGGTCACACCTTCGTCCATCGAGGCCTGCTTGCGGAACACGGCCGCGTGCTGCTGCATGACGGCTCGGATCTCGCCGGCCACGTCCTGCGCGTATTCGCCGCCGGTGGTCGACTCGAGGCGGTTCAGGCGCTCCAGCGTGCGGTCGGCCGCATCCTTGGGCAGTTCCTTGTGTTCCTTGAGCTTGTCGTTGAACTCGACGATATGGTTGCCGGCCGCCCGGCCGAACACCAAGAGGTCGAGCAGCGAGTTGGTGCCCAGGCGGTTGGCGCCGTGCACGCTCACGCAGGAGCATTCGCCCACGGCGTAGAGACCGTTCACCACGGCGCTGTTCTCTTCACCCTTCTGGATGACGACCTGGCCGTGGATGTTGGTCGGAATGCCGCCCATCTGGTAGTGGATGGTCGGCACCACGGGAATCGGCTCCTTCGTGATGTCGACGTTGGCGAAGTTGACGCCGATTTCGTACACCGAAGGCAGGCGCTTGTGGATGGTGTCGGCGCCCAGGTGGTCGAGCTTGAGCAGCACGTAGTCCTTGTTGGGACCGCAGCCGCGCCCTTCCTTGATTTCCTGGTCCATCGAGCGCGAGACGAAGTCGCGCGGTGCCAGGTCCTTCAGCGTGGGCGCATAGCGCTCCATGAAGCGTTCGCCGTTGCTGTTCAGCAGGATCGCGCCTTCGCCGCGGCAGCCTTCGGTCAGCAGCACGCCCGCGCCGGCTACGCCGGTCGGGTGGAACTGCCAGAACTCCATGTCCTGCAGCGGAATGCCCGAGCGGGCCGCCATGCCGAGGCCGTCGCCGGTGTTGATGAAGGCGTTGGTCGAGGCCTGGAAGATGCGGCCCGCGCCGCCGGTGGCCAGCAGCACGGTCTTGGCCTGCAGGATGTGCAGGTCGCCGGTTTCCATTTCGAGCGCGGTCACGCCGACCACGTCGCCCTCGTCGTCACGGATGAGGTCCAGCGCCATCCATTCGACGAAGAATTGCGTGCGCGCTTCGACGTTCTTTTGATAGAGCGTGTGCAGCATCGCGTGGCCGGTGCGGTCGGCCGCGGCACAGGCGCGCTGCACGGGCTTCTCGCCGTAGTTGGCCGTGTGGCCGCCGAACGGACGCTGGTAGATGGTGCCGTCGGGGTTGCGGTCGAACGGCATGCCGAAGTGCTCGAGCTCGTACACGACCTTCGGTGCTTCGCGGCACATGAACTCGATTGCGTCCTGGTCGCCGAGCCAGTCGGAGCCCTTGATCGTGTCGTAGAAGTGGTAGTGCCAGTTGTCCTCGCTCATGTTGCCGAGCGAGGCGCCGACGCCGCCCTGCGCAGCAACGGTGTGCGAACGCGTGGGGAACACCTTCGAGAGCACGGCCACGTTGAGGCCGGCGCGTGCGAGTTGCAGCGAGGCGCGCATGCCGGAACCGCCGGCACCGACGATCACGACGTCGAACTTGCGCTTGGTGATTTTTTCTTTTGTGTAGGTCATGGTGGGGTCAGATCTTCCAAAGCACTTGAATGGCCCAACCCGCACAACCGACAAGCCAGACGATGGTGAAAATTTGCAGGGCGAGGCGAATACCGACGGGCTGGACGTAGTCCATCCACACGTCGCGCATGCCGACCCACACGTGATAGAGCAGGGCAGCGATCACGGAGAAGGTCAGCACCTTCATCCACTGCGCGGCGAAGATGCCGGCCCAGAGGTCGTAGCCGATGGGGCCGCGCGAGAAGATCAGCTGTGCGAGCAGGATGATCGTGAAGAGCGCCATCAGGCCGCCCGTGATGCGCTGGCTGAGCCAGTCGCGCAAACCGTAATGAGCGCCGACGACGATGCGCTTGGAGCCGTAATTCACAGACATGGTTGGCTCCTTCTCAGTACAGGCCGAACAGCTTGGCGCCGAGCACCACGGTGAGCAGGATGCTCAGTGCCAGCGTGACGACGGCCGAGGTGTGGCCGAACTCCTTGGTCACCGCGGCGTGGCTCACGTCCATCCAGAGATGGCGCAGGCCGGCGATGAAGTGGTGCAGGTAGGCCCAGATGAGCGCGAGCGCGACGAGCTTGAAGAACCACCCCGGAGCGAAGCCGATGCCGACGTTGAAGGCGCTCTTGAATCTCGCGAACGAATAGTCGGATGACAGCGATGTGTCGAACATCCAGATGATGAACGGCAGCAGCAGGAACATCAGCACGCCGCTGACGCGATGCAGGATCGACACGATGCCCGCCGGCGGCAGCCGATAGGTCGTGAGGTCCGTGAAGGCATTGATGTTGCGGAATTCGCGACGCGGTGGCCGGGGAGGGGTTGCAAGCTCTGTCATTGGGGGGATTGCTTTCGTGGCTTTGTGACTTGTTGGCTTGTTCTGAGAGCGAACGCTTTTGTTTCTTCTGCGGAAATGCAAACAACGCAAAATTCTATTGCAATGCACCATCGGGCAGCGGACGCATGCGAGTCAGTGCACCGTTGCAGTCGGATGCTCTTGACTTCGCTGCGCTTCGCACGCGTTGTGTGCGCACGCTGGCGCACCGGTATCCGGCTTTCGTCTGCATCGGGTCAGCCCAGCTGGTTTCTGTAGTGGTGGGTGTCGGTGCGATAGAGCCCGCGACGCAGTTCCATCGGCATGTCATGGTAGGTGTGCGCCACGCGCTCCACGCTCAGCAGGGGCATCTGCGGTGTCACGTCGAGCAGCGCGGCCTGTTCGGCATCGGGCAGCACGGCGCGGATCTTTTCTTCGGCACGCACCATGCGCACGCCGAACTCCGTCTCGAACAGCGCGTACATCGGGCCGGGCCACGCGCGCAGCCGCTCGGCGGTGAGTCCCTTGAAGGGTGTGCCGGGCAGCCAGAGGTCTTCGAGGATGGTCGGCACGCCGCCGTAGGCGAGCACGCGCCGCACCTGCAGCACCGCGTCGCCCGTGCGCAGGCCGAGGGCACGCGCCACGTCGGCCGATGCGCGCAGGCGCTTGCAGTCGACGATGGTGCGTACCGCGGGACCTTCGGTGTTCGGGTCGCCCGCATCGGGTACGAGCTTGAGGAAGCGGTACTGCACATGCTGCTCGGCATGCGTGGCGACGAAGGTGCCCTTGCCCTGGCGGCGCACCACCAGGTTTTCGGCCGAGAGTTCGTCGATGGCCTTGCGCACCGTGCCCTGGCTCACGCGAAAGCGCACGGCCAGTTCCATCTCGCTCGGGATGGGCTCGCCCGGCTTCCACTCGCCCGCCTGCAGGCTCTGCAGGATCAGGGTCTTGATCTGCTGGTAGAGCGGACTGAAGGACGGCGTCGGGGGCTCGTCGAGTGTGGTGGGCGTGTTCATGGCAGCGGTGGGGTGCGCCTTGGCGGACCCCAGGAGGATATCTTATATAAGACATAAGACGAGGCTCATTGAATCGGCTTAAAATGCGGCCGGTCCCGCGCTGCGGGAAGGTATTCCGATCCCGCAGGACCCTGGCGCCCCACGAGAGCGCCAACACCGTTTTCATCACCTTCTGGAGTCTTCCCATGAGCAAAAAGCCCGTCCGCGTTGCCGTCACCGGTGCCGCCGGTCAAATCGGTTACGCCCTGTTGTTCCGTATCGCCTCCGGTGAAATGCTCGGCAAAGACCAGCCGGTCATTCTTCAGCTGCTCGAAATCCCCGACGAGAAGGCCCAGAAGGCGCTCAAGGGCGTGATGATGGAACTCGACGACTGCGCCTTCCCGCTGCTGGCCGGCATGGAAGCCCACGGCGACCCGATGACCGCCTTCAAGGATGCCGACTACGCGCTGCTCGTCGGCTCGCGTCCCCGCGGCCCCGGCATGGAACGTGCCGAACTGCTGGCCGTCAACGGTGCCATCTTCACCGCGCAGGGCAAGGCACTGAACGCCGTCGCCAGCCGCAATGTCAAGGTGCTGGTGGTCGGCAACCCCGCGAACACCAACGCCTACATCGCCATGAAGAGCGCGCCTGACCTGCCGCGCAAGAACTTCACCGCCATGCTGCGCCTGGACCACAACCGCGCTGCCAGCCAGATCGCCGCCAAGACCGGCAAGCCCGTGGCCGACATCGAAAAGCTCACCGTCTGGGGCAACCACTCGCCCACGATGTACGCCGACTACCGTTTCGCCACGATCAAGGGCGAGTCCGTCGCCAAGATGATCAACGACCAGGAATGGAACGCGAACACCTTCCTGCCGACCGTCGGCAAGCGCGGCGCGGCCATCATCGAAGCTCGCGGCCTGTCGTCTGCCGCCTCGGCCGCCAACGCCGCCATCGACCACATGCGCGACTGGGCCCTGGGCACCAACGGCAAGTGGGTCACGATGGGTATCCCGTCGGATGGCCAGTACGGCATTCCGAAGGACGTGATGTTCGGCTTTCCGGTCACCTGCGAAAACGGTGAGTACAAGCTGGTCGAAGGCCTCGAGATCGATGCATTCAGCCAGGAACGCATCAACAAGACGCTCGAAGAGCTCGAAGGCGAACGCGCCGGCGTCGCCCACCTGCTGTAAGCAACTCGCTCAGCATGCTCGACTGGAATCCCGCGCTCTACCGTCGCTACGAGGACGAGCGCACACGACCCGCGCAGGAGCTCCTCGCGCGGGTGCCGCTGACCGAAGCCGACCGCGTGGTCGACCTCGGTTGCGGGCCGGGCAATTCCACCGAGCTGCTGGTGCAGCGGTTCCCGAAGGCGCAAGTCCTCGGAACCGACAACTCCGAAGCCATGCTGGTCAGCGCGCGCGAGCGGCTGCCGAAGGCAGGCTTCGAGTTGAGCGACATCGCGACCTGGGCGCCGCAGTCTCCGGAACAAGCGCCCGACCTCATTTACGCCAATGCGTCCCTGCAATGGGTGCCCGATCACGAAAAGCTGATCCCGCGCCTGTTCGACGCGCTGGCCCCGGGTGGCGTGCTCGCCATCCAGATGCCCGACAACCGCCAGGAACCTACACACCGCCTGATGCGCGCGCTGGCGGCCGAAGCGCCGTGGGCCGAGCCCATCGGCGATGCCGACAGGCTGCGCACCCTGCTGCTGCCGCTCAGCGGCTACTACGACCTGCTGGCGCCGCATGCCGCCAGCGTCGATGTCTGGCACACGATCTACCAGCACCGCATGGCCGATGCCGCCTCCATCGTCGAATGGGTGCGCAGCACCGGCCTGAAGCCTTTCGTCGACCGCTTGCCGGTCGACCTGCAGGCGAGCTACCTCGCCGAGTATCAGCGCCGCGTGGACGAGGCATATCCCGCCCGCGCCGACGGCAAGCGGCTGCTCGCCTTCCCGCGCATGTTCATCGTGGCGCAAAAGGGCAGGGCATGACCCACACCGCCCATCCCGCCGAAGTGCTGCTGGGTGCACAGGCCGGCGCCGTGACGCTGCCCGTGTGCGATCACTACAGCGGCGTCGAGGCGCGCATGAAGAAGAGCCTCGCGCTCCAGGCCGAGATGGCCGAGGAGTTCGGCGCCTGCGTATTCGACGTCACCCTCGATTGCGAAGACGGCGCCCCCGTGGGTGGCGAAGCCGAGCATGCCGCGCTCGTTACCGAACTGGCGCTGGCCGCGAAACCCGGCATGCGCGTCGGCGTGCGCGTGCACCCCGTCGATCACCCCGCCTTTGCTGGCGACGTGATCACCATTGCGGGCCGTGCCGCCCAACGCCTGAGCCACCTGATGGTGCCGAAGGTCGAATCGGTGGCCGATGTGTTGCAGGCTGTTGCGGCGCTCGAGGCGGCGGATGCCGACGCATTGCCGCTGCACGTGCTGATCGAATCGCCGCTCGCCGTGCACAACGCCTTCGAGATTGCGGCCCATCCGCGCGTGCAGTCGCTGAGCTTCGGTCTCATGGATTTCGTCTCGGCGCATGCTGGTGCGATCCCCGCCGATGGCATGGGGGCGGCAGGGCAGTTCAGCCACCCGCTGGTGGTGCGCGCCAAGCTGGCCATCGCGTCGGCCGCACATGCCTATGGCAAGGTGCCGTCGCACTGCGTGGTTACCGAGTTCAACAACACCGATGCCATGCGTACGGCGGCGCGCAAGGCGGCCGACGAATTCGGCTACACGCGCATGTGGAGCATCCACCCGAACCAGATCCGCCCCATCCTCGAGGCCTTTGCGCCGGATGAGGCGCAGATTCAGATCGCCTCACAAATCATTGCAAAAGCCGCGGCCGCGGATTGGGCTCCGACACAAATTGATGGCACATTGCACGACCGCGCGAGCTACCGCCACTTTTGGCAGGTCTTGACGCGTGCCCATGCAACAGGGCGCGCGTTGCCCCCCGAGGCGAAAGCCTGGTTTGCGCTCGCGGCCTCCTGAAACCACCCCTGAATCCAGCCTCAAGGAAACCCACACATGAAGAAAATTGCCCTGATTGCCGCCGTCGCGTTGGCGCTGCCGTTCGCCGCACTGGCCCAGGATGCGGCCAAGCCCGCCGCCAAGACGACGGCCAAGAAGGCGCCGGCCAAGCATCAAGTCACCCGCCGCGCCGCCAAGGCCGTCGAGGAAGTCACCCCGGTCAACACCGATACCGACGTGACGCTCAACGACGCTGACCTGGCCGTGGCCCAGCGCGTGTCGACCGGCCGTGCCCAGTGCGAACTCGGCGCCGACGTGACCGTCACGCCCGACGAGAAGAAGCCCGGCTTCTTCACCGTGACCACCAAGGGCCTGAAGTATCGGATGCACCCGGTCGAAAGCCGCACCGGCGCCATCCGCCTCGAAGACCCGCGTGCCGGCGCCATGTGGCTGCAGCTTGGCAACAAGTCGATGCTGATGAACCAGAAGGCCGGCCTGCGCATCGCCGACGAATGCCAGACGGCCGCCCAGGTCGCGTTTGCAGAAGAAATGAAGAAAAACCCGCCGAAGAGCCTTTTCGAAGGCGCCGACCCGGCCAAGAAGTAAGTAACGAAACGGCGTGCGGCGCGGCTCTTGCTTGCTGCGTTGCACGCCCGCCAGCCCAGTTTCCGGAGAAAAGAAGATGTTGCAAGCCTACGTTGACCATGTTGCCGAACGCGCCGCGCTCGGTATCCCGCCGCTGCCTTTGAGCGCGAAGCAGACCTCTGAAGCGATCGAGCTCCTCAAGAGCGCGAATGCCAAGGACGGCGCCTTCCTGCTCGATCTGCTCACCCATCGTGTGCCTGCCGGCGTCGACGACGCGGCCAAGGTCAAGGCGAGCTACCTTGCGGCCGTGGCCCACGGCACCGAGAAGAGCGAGTTCCTGTCGCGCGCCCGCGCCACCGAACTGCTCGGCACCATGCTCGGCGGCTACAACATCAGCCCCATGATCGACCTGCTCGACGACGCCGAAGTCGGCGCCGTGGCGGCCGAAGGCCTGAAGAAAACCCTGTTGATGTTCGACCAGTTCCACGACGTCAAGGAAAAGGCCGACAAGGGCAACGTGCACGCCAAGGGCGTGCTGCAAAGCTGGGCCGACGCCGAGTGGTTCACCAGCCGCCCCGAAGTGCCGAAGAGCATCACCGTCAGCATCTTCAAGGTGGCTGGCGAAATCAACACCGACGACCTGTCGCCCGCCCCCGACGCGACGACCCGTCCCGACATTCCGATGCACGCCCTGGCGATGCACAAGAACGCGCGCCCCGGCATCGTGCCCGAGGAAGACGGCAAGCGCGGCCCGGTGAAGTTCATCGAAGACCTGCGCGCGCGCGGCCACCTCGTGGCCTACGCGGGCGACGTGGTCGGCACGGGTTCGTCGCGCAAGAGCGCCACCAACTCGGTGCTCTGGTTCACCGGCGAAGACATTCCCTTCGTTCCTAACAAGCGTTTCGGCGGCGTCTGCCTCGGCGGCAAGATCGCTCCCATCTTCTACAACACGATGGAAGACTCGGGCGCGCTGCCGATCGAACTCGACGTCACGCAGATGGAAATGGGCGACGTGGTCGAACTGCGTCCCTACGAGGGCAAGGCGCTGAAGGACGGCAAGGTCATCGCCGAATTCCAGGTCAAGAGCGACGTGCTGTTCGACGAAGTGCGCGCCGGCGGCCGCATTCCGCTGATCATCGGCCGCGGCCTGACGGCCAAGGCGCGCGAGGCACTGGGCCTGCCCGTGTCGACGCTGTTCCGCCTGCCGACCAGCCCCGTCGACACCAAGAAGGGCTTCTCGCTCGCGCAGAAGATGGTCGGCCGCGCCTGCGGCCTGCCCGAAGGCCAGGGCGTGCGCCCGGGCACGTATTGCGAACCCAAGATGACCTCGGTCGGCTCGCAGGACACCACCGGCCCGATGACGCGCGACGAGCTGAAGGACCTGGCTTGCCTGGGCTTCTCGGCCGACCTCGTGATGCAGTCGTTCTGCCACACGGCCGCGTACCCGAAGAAGGTCGACGTCAAGATGCACCACGAACTCCCCGAGTTCATGGCCAACCGCGGCGGCGTGTCGCTGCGCCCGGGCGACGGCGTGATCCATTCCTGGCTCAACCGCCTGCTGACGCCCGACACCGTCGGCACCGGCGGCGACAGCCACACCCGCTTCCCCATCGGCATCAGCTTCCCGGCCGGCTCCGGCCTCGTGGCCTTCGCGGCCGCCACCGGCGTGATGCCGCTGGACATGCCCGAGTCGGTGCTCGTGCGCTTCAAGGGCAAGATGCAGCCCGGCGTCACGCTGCGCGACCTGGTCAACGCCATTCCGCTGTACGCTATCAAGGCGGGCCTGCTGACCGTGGCCAAGCAAGGCAAGAAGAACATCTTCTCGGGCCGCATCCTCGAAATCGAAGGCCTGCCCGACCTGAAGGTGGAACAAGCCTTCGAGCTGAGCGACGCTTCGGCCGAACGCTCGGCCGCTGGTTGTACCGTGCACCTGAACAAGGAGCCGATCGCCGAGTACATCAACAGCAACATCACGCTGATGAAGTGGATGATTGCCGAAGGCTATACCGACGCGCGCACGCTGCAACGCCGCATCGCCGCGCAAGAGGCATGGCTGGCCGACCAGCAACTGCTCAAGGGCGACGCCGACGCCGAATACGCCGCTGTCATCGAAATCGACCTGGCCGAGATCCACGAGCCCATCGTGGCCTGCCCGAACGACCCCGACGACGTGAAGACGCTCAGCGACGTGGCCGGAGCCCAGATCGACGAAGTGTTCATCGGCTCGTGCATGACCAACATCGGCCACTTCCGCGCCGCGTCGAAGCTGCTCGAGGGCAAGCGCGACATTCCGGTCAAGCTCTGGATCGCGCCGCCCACCAAGATGGACGCACACCAGCTCACCGAGGAGGGCCACTATGGCGTGTTCGGCAATGCAGGTGCTCGCACCGAAATGCCGGGCTGCTCGCTGTGCATGGGCAACCAGGCGCAGGTGCGCGAAGGCGCCACGGTGATGTCGACCAGCACCCGCAACTTCCCCAACCGACTGGGCAAGAACACCAACGTGTACCTCGGCTCGGCCGAGCTGGCCGCCATCTGCTCGCGCCTCGGTCGCATCCCGACCCGCGAGGAGTACATGGCCGCCACGGGCGTGCTCGATGCGTCCAGTGCGCAGATCTACCAGTACCTGAACTTCGACAAAATCGAAGACTACAAGGGCGTGGCGGACACGGTCGCGGCCTGATCTTCTTCGGATCGCTCCAATCAAAAAGCCCCGCTTCGGCGGGGCTTTTTTTGGGCGATGCGCCCCTCGTTGCTCAGAGCGACGGCGCGTTGGGCTGCAGGTACTCCTGGCCCGTGAGCACCATCTTCGCGCCGACCGGGCCGCCCACTGCATGGGGCAGGGAGGTCAGCAACGAGTTGGCGAAGTCGCCGCGGTACAGCTTGGCGCCCTGGTGCGTCAGGTTGGAATTGGCATCGATGTAGATCGACTCGCCCAGTCCCGACCACAGGCGGCAGAAGCCGTAGTCTTCCGAGAGATAGCGACGCGTCTGCGGGTCGACCATGACATCGAAGAAGCGGTAGTGCAGGCCGAGGTCGGCCTCGCCGATGCTGTCGGGTACGTAGCGGAGATCAGGGTAGCTCGCCATGAGCCGCTCGAACACGGCACGCTTGATCACCATGAAGCCGGTCGGCGCCTCGGTCATCTCCATGAAGCCGTCAGGCTGGATCGTGAGCTCGACCTGTGAAGTGGTCTCCGAAGCTTTGGCGTTGACCGTGTAGCGGGTGAAGGTGGCCTCGAACTGCTGCTGCGTCGTGCCTGCGGCCACGCCGCCATCGGGCCAGTTCTCCCGCTTCAACGGGTAGACGCCGGCCGCGATGTCGTAGTCCGACAGCAGCAGCCGGAAGGCCGCCTGCGCCGAGAAGCCGATGTCGGCGTCGATCCAGAACAGGTGGGTCCATTGCGGATTGGCGAGGAACTGGGCCACGCAGTTGTTCCGCGCGCGCGTCACCAGGCTCTCGCCCTGGTGCATCAGCACCTGCATCCGCATGCCGGCGCGCTCGGCCAGGACCGTGAAGTTCAGCATCGAGGCGACGTAGTTCTGGAAGAACTTGCCGTCATGACTCGGCGTCACGACCACGGGAAAGAACTGCCCGAGTTCGGACGGGTCAAGCATTGCGGGCTCCGTGTGCCTGTCTATCGGGCGGGGCGCTGCATCAGGCCGAGCAGCAGGTTGTTGTAGACCTCGGTGGCCGCGGCGTTGCCGGGGAGGTAGCGGTCGATCAGGCTGCGCTGGCGCTCGCGATAGGCGGCTGCCTGCGCATCATGCGTGTCGATGGCTTCGAGCACCCGGTCGCTGCCACCGGCCACATCGTTGCCCTCGTAGTAGTAGCCGAGGTCCGCGCACAGGTGCGCGTTGTGCACCAGCGGATAGCCCTGCCAGCAGGTTTCCAGGTAGAAGTAGTTGAGCGGGTTCTCCCACTGGTGCGAGACCACGATGTCCGTGTTCTGCGCCAGGAAAACAGGCGTTTCGTGCCGCCCGAGGAACACCGCCTTGTGCTCGCGGACGAGGTCGAGCTGGTTCATCAGCGTGATGAATTCCATGTTCTCCCTGGCCAGGCGTTCGGCGTTGGTGACCTGCAGCAGTGCGATGGAGCCGGGCCGCGCGCGGTAGGCCAGTTCGGCGATCAGGACGGGGTAGAGGCAGAACTTCACTACGTTGATGTTCGGCTCCATCACGCTCAGCCGGCGCGGCCCGGCGTGCGGCTGATAGACGCCGGCATCGGGCAAGGCGCGCGTGCGTTCGTCGAGAAACACGGGGCTCCAGACGAAGGGCACGGGCCGCGCTTCGGCCCGACGCAGCACCTCGAAGTAGGGTTGGCTGATGTTTGCCACCTGCGGAACCATCCAGATGTCGTCGTAACGCTGGTTCACGAACAGGTTTTGCCCCCAGAGCGGCTTGTTGAACAGCATCGACTCCATGGCGTGCACGTATTCGAAGCCGCAGCAGTAGGACACCAGCCGCGCGCCTCGTCGCTTCAGGTAGTCGGTCTGCGCCGGGTCGATCTGGCCACCGAGCTCGATCAGCACGTCCACGTTGTCCCTGGCCGCCTCGAAGGTCACGGTGGGCCAACGCATCTGGTCCCAGGGCAGGGAAGGGGTGATGGGGGTGGCCGTGGTGTTGACCAAGACCACCGAGGTCACGCCGGGGCAGTGCTTCAGCGCTTCCGCCAGGAACACGGCGTTCTGCTTGATGCCGTTGTTCCAGAGGGTTTCGGCCTCATGGTGGAGGCCGATGGTGATGCCGATGCGAAGCTTGGAAGCGGGTGGCATTAAATTGTTTCGTAAATGTTAATTGCCTAGGGCAGGCCATTTAAAACCGTATTCGTATATCGAATTCGTCCGGATTTTTGTGATGAATTTCATATTTTTCCGGGTAGTCACCCTTGAATCTTGCGAAAAAGAGAGTGGATCGCCGATCGTCCAGAAGGCAGCAGTAAGGGCGGCGTTGAGCGAAGTTGCTCTCTGTTGGCATTCTAGAAGTTGCTCTTCTGACCGTAGTACTCCGACAACTACCGCCTCCGGGAAAAGTAACTCTTCGCCGGGTTTTGTGAACTAAATCATCAGGATTGGTTTTCCTGGTCCCGGCAATTACTCCTAAATGTAAACAAGTCCGTACATTCCAGCATTCCTGCAATCAAGGCGCCTGCGTGTGCCTTCAGCGATGGAACCTGGCGCAGGGCGCATCGCACTGTTGGTCGATCTCAACCTGCCTGTTTCTCACCGCGAGCCGAATCAAAGCAAATGAACAAGTCCTACAGAAGCATCTGGAACGAAGCACTTGGTGCATGGGTGGCTACGTCCGAAATCACTTCGGCACGGGGTAAACGGAGTAGCGGGACGACAAGATCCATGCCCGTATTGGCCGCGGTCGCTGCCGCATTTGGATTGATGCAGGGGTGGCCGACTGCATCGCTAGCCAATGTTGTCAGAACGAACGAAACGTGCGCCACCTTTTCGAGCGGTGTGGTCGGTCGAATCAATCCCGGCACGACAACTAACGGGCCCGCAGGCGGCGGTTCGCCGGCGCAAGATGGCTCGGGCACGTACTCGGTCGTCGAGGGCTGTAATGCCGTTGGTGGGGGATTTGTTGGCGTTACTGTGTTGGGCGCCTTTGCAACGGCGGGCGGCGACGGTGCTGCGGCGTTCGGTCTTCTCAGCAACGCGAATAAGTGGAGCACTGCCTTTGGCCTGGAGTCCAGCGCAACGGGCATCTCGAGTATCGCGATGGGCTTCGGGAGCAACGCTTCAGCTATCAATGCTGTTGCGATAGGAGGCTCAGGGGGAAATGGGACTACACCGCTGAGCGTTGCCAATTCCACGACCGCCTCGGGCGCTGGAGCTGTTGCCATCGGCAGCAATGCGACCAAGGGAGCGCAGGCAGGTGCATCCGATGCCATCGCCATTGGCGGCGAGTCATCCGTGGTTGCTGCTGCAACATCCGGCATTGCCATCGGCCGCGGCGCCGTCGCGAGCACCGCGCGCAGCGTCGCGCTGGGCGATGGCAGCACGACGGCTGCAGCGACGGCCGTTCCCAGTGCAACCGTCGGAAGCGTCACCTATGGGGGCTTCGCAGGCGCTGCACCGATCGGAGTGGTCAGCGTCGGCGCTGTGGGTTCGGAGCGCCAAGTCACCAATGTGGCCGCGGGCCGCGTGACATCCAGCTCGACGGATGCGATCAACGGCAGCCAGCTGTTTTCCGGATTGAGCACGACCGATAGCAGCATCAGCAGCTTGTCGACGTCGACGTCGACGGGTCTGAGCACAGCGACCAGTGGCATCAGCAGTCTGTCGACCGGCCTGAGCACGACGAACAGCAAGGTCGCCAGCTTGTCCACATCGACCTCCACGGGGTTGAGCACTGCGACGAGCGGTATCACCAGCCTGTCCTCGGGCCTGAGCACCACCAATAGCAATGTGGCGAGCTTGTCGACTTCGACCTCCACAGGCCTGAGCACGGCAACGAGCGGAATCACCAGCCTGTCTTCTGGGTTGAGCACCACCAACAGCAATGTGGCTAGCCTGTCGACCTCGACCTCCACGGGGCTGAGCACCGCAACCGGCGGCATCACAAGTCTGTCGAGTGGCTTGAGCACGACGAACAGCAATGTGGCCAGCCTGTCGACTTCCACTTCGACGGGCCTGAGCACCACCAATAGCAATGTGGCGAGCTTGTCGACTTCGACCTCCACAGGCCTGAGCACGGCAACGAGC